>JAPLGF010000004.1 GCA_026390275.1 Candidatus Atribacteria bacterium | reverse complement strand
GGAGGCGGCGGGAGTCGAACCCGCGTCCGAAACTCATGTGTTCAACGAGCCTACGAGCGTATCCTCAACTTTGAGCTATCGCCAGTACCCACTCCCTGAGGCCGGATTGGGTACCCACTATCCCAGATTTTTCTCGCTTCTCGGTATCCAGGCACTTCCGGAAGCCAGCCCGCTGGTTGTCACCTCATGACGTAGCAGACGATCGGCCGCGAGGTGTGCCGCCTACTTAGGCAGCTGCCAATTCGTAAGAATCGTTGGCGTTTAAAGTGTTCCACCTTTTTCCGAGCCCGGTGGAGACCTCGGCTCGCCTCATCGAACCCATCCAAATTCCGTCGAAACCATTTCGCCCCCAAAATTTTTTACCCTGTAAAATTAAAAAAGTAAAAATATCAAAATACCCCCCCACATTACTCCAGAAAAAAGGGTGATTTTTCATTACTCGGGTGGTGCCAGGAACTGGGGTGGTTGCCTATTGGTACTTCGTTACCCGGCGTAACTCTCTTTCTTCTTCCCGCTCTTGAATATCATGGCGCCGGTCATAGATTTTCTTCGACTTCACCAGCGCAATCTCCACTTTTGCTCTACTCTTATCATTGAAATACACCCGAAGCGGAACAATCGTCAAACCTCTCTGCTCCGAGAGAGAAGACCACCGCAGGGCTTCCCGCTTATGGAGAAGAAGGCGCCTCTGCCTCTTGGGATCATGGTTGTTGAGATTCCCAAAATCATAGGGTGAAATATGGAGATTAAAAATCCACATCTCTCCATTCTGTCCCTTACAAAACGCATCCGTCATATTGATCATATGGCCACGGAGAGACTTGACTTCCGTCCCCTTCAGCTCTAGCCCGGCCTCGAGTGTATCCAGCACTTCGTAGAGATAACGGGCCTTTCTATTTTCTGCAACTGCTCTCATTTTAACGAACCTTCAACATCGCAAAATATTCCCTTATCGGTATTCTTATTATACCTAAAAATCAGGGAGAAGTTTCACATCTTTCCGCTTGCTCATTGCATATTTCCTGATGATGGGTTTACAATACTTACTCGGAGGTGACCGGGATGACCGAAGCCTACTCAGCATCACTGGATGATATTCGAAAGATGATCGAAACCTACGGAAAACAGGTCTCGAATCTCAAGGATCAACGGGGGAATGGACCGCAGATCCTTCATCTACGGAGTGATATCGAGCGGGGTCTCGCTTTTTATAAAGGGAAAGGAGCATTCGTTGATTCGGAGGAAACCCGACTGGGGAATTTTGACGCTGTTTTGCAAAGACAGGCCCGGCGCTTTGTTCACCTGGCAAGAAAAACCTATATGGAAAGTGAACGGAGTTCATTTTCCCCCCCAGCCAGTGAATGGTGGTGGTGGCTGGATCGAACGGTGGCGGAGACGCTGAAGAAAAATTTCCGTAAGAACCTCTTAACTACAGTTGGCGTGGGTGTGGTTCTTTTTCTAGTTTACTTTTTCATCTTTCGCCTCCCTCCCAATGAGAAAAAATATCTCGATTTTACCATGGAAATGGAACGACTGGTGAATGATTCTCTGACAGAAAAAGACCTTTCCCGAGCACAAGCTCTTCTCCAGCAGGCTACAGAAAAGGCGAAATCTGCCAGTGCTTTTTTCCCGAATCGTCCGGAACCATATGTTGCCGAAGCGGGTATTCTGGAAAAAATGGGTACAAATCTAGAAGCAGAAAAAATTCTTACTATTGCCCGGACACTCTACCTTCAGGAAACTGACTTTCTCCTGGATCGTTCGGAATGGTATTTTCGTTTGGATATGAAAGAAAGATCGAAAGAAATGGTGCGAGCCATCTTACGTACCGATCCCAACAATCTACCCGCCCTCAATATCCTGGGAACAGTCTATGAAATGGAGAACAATGTGACCGAAGCACTCCAAACGTATAACCGGGTCCTGGATTTGGCAGAGCAACAAAATCAGCAGACTCTCATTCCCGTTACCAAGATGAAAATTGCCATGCTACAGTTCAAGATGCCTATAATCGGACCGTGAAGAGTGAAAAAACGTGAGATCCACTCATTTTTCACTGTATTTTTGGGACTGAACTGTGGTTTTTTGATAAATCTTGAATACTCACAACTGGAAGGCAGAAAAACATGACGTCTTTTTTTCTCATCCTCTCAATGGTATCTCTGGTCTTTCTGATCATTGGACTGGTGAACCCGGGATTGGTTATTTTTCGGGGACGGAAAAGGCGTTTTCTGGTCATCACAATTTACGGCTCGATTGCCCTGCTCTCCCTTTTCCTACTCATCCTTTTAGCTCCTCCCTCCCGGAATCAAGCGAATGTAGCACTGGTTCAGACGCCTCTCCCCGCCGGTCAGGGAGGAAATGGAGCATCTTCTCCACCCGGGTCCACCGCTTCTCCTCAACCTGCTTTAGAAAGCGGACCACTGATGAATGAACCGATACACTACCCCAGTGAGTTCACCGAGATCAGCACCACCATGGTGACCTGGTTTGAAGGAACGTTGAACATCGTGGGAGAAACTGATCTTCCGGATGGGGCAGTCATCGAGGCAATGGTTCGTCCGA
>JAPLGF010000297.1 GCA_026390275.1 Candidatus Atribacteria bacterium | reverse complement strand
CTTTCATTCAGACCCCCTGAAGAAATGAGAATGTATAAAGCCCTGGTGAAAATTCCATCACATCCAACTCTAGCGAACTATAAATGGGTATTAACCCATAGCATATTTCCTCGGAATTTATTGAATACCATTCTGGTGGGAGGAATTGTGGCTTTACTGGGGATTTTTGTCACAGTTTTTGCCGCCTATAGTCTGTCCCGTTTTCGGTATAAAGCCCTGGGTCCCATATCGGTCTTGTTTCTTGCGCTCCAGATGTTTCCTTATGTCTTGTTACTTATTCCTATCTATCTCGTATGGTCAAAATTAAAAATGACTGATACCTATATAGCTCTTATTCTCACCTATTGCACGTTTGTTTTCCCCTTCTGCGTATGGATGTTGAGATCTTATTTTCAGGGCGTCCCTCAGGATCTCGAGGATTCGGCTATGATTGATGGGTGTACTCGAATGCAGGCCATCGTTAAAATCATTTTACCCGTTCTTTCTCCCGGGATCATCGCAGTCGCTTTATTCTCGTTTGTTCTGGCCTGGCAGGAGTTTCTCTATGCCTCGGTATTGATTCGAACCAATGAAATGGCCACAGTGGTTTCAGCTATATATATGTATGCCGGCACCAGTCGAACCGAATGGTCGATCATTGCCGCTGAATGTATGATGGCCATTGTTCCGGTGGCCATACTTTTTGTCTACCTTCAGAAATACTTGATTGCAGGACTGACTGCGGGAGCGGTGAAGGGATGAGAATCTATCTTAAGATCGATTTACATTCTTGATTCCATCATGGCTCAACATGTCGGAGTGACGAATTGAATGAGAAATATGCTTTTTAATTCAATTCTTTTGAAGGAGGAGGTAATATGATTGGGACTTCGCTCCGTGATTTGCCGAAATTAAGGAATTGTAAAAGAAAAAGAGAATCGAGTTGGGATAAAACCGGGGGGAATGACGATCGAATTTATATAAGGCATGGTGAAAAGAAAACCATTGCCAAAATCAAAGGAATTGGTTGCATAACCCACATCTGGATGACAGCTCAATGTGAGGAACAAAATTTTTTAAGAAAAATAGTTTTAAGAGCATGGTGGGATGAAGAAGAAAAACCCAGTATTGAAGCTCCACTTGGAGACTTCTTTGGAATGGGTCATGCCCGAGCAAAAAGTTTTGTATCTCTTCCTTTGAGCATGGGTCCTCAAAATGGAAAAGCGTTCAATTGCTTTTTTCCCATGCCTTTTTTTTATGGAGCAAAAATTGAGATCGAAAATGAATGCTCTCAGAATGATTTAGTTCTTTATTATTACGTCGATTATGAGCTATATTCAAGCCAGGAAGAGTTGGGAGAAGTTGGGTTATTTCACGCACTTTGGCATCGGGAGAACCCCTGTCAGGCTATCATTCCTTCTCCGGATACCTGGCATGAACCCGGATTTACCGGCTATAACTTAAATGGGATGGACAATTATGTAATCCTGGAAGCTCTGTTTTCAGAAATCAATTCGAGTCACGATTGAACACGGTCACGCCAATAACCGATCGGATGATTATTCCAGCACGGCTTATTGGTATCAGACCGAGCCTCATCAACCCTTTCCCCCTTTATTATCGGTATTAAAAAGGCTTCCATTAGATATTGAGGAATTATAAAGTAAAAAGAATTTTAGTTATATCAATAACCTTGTTGGTTATAAAACCAAAGGATTGGTGGTGTATCCCATGTCGATTACTCAGCCGTTCTCAATGAATCTCAGAGAAGTCATTCATCCCTTCAATTACTCGGGTGTACAGCTCAAAGAGAGTCAGTTTAAAAAACAATTTGATGAAATGAAAGAGTATTATCTCAATATAAAGAATGAAAATATTTTAAAAGGGTTCCGGGAAAGAGCCAAGATCAATGCACCAGGAGAAGACCTTGGTGGGTGGTATACTGGTTATTCCACTTTTTTGCGAGTTCATCCCGAAATTAAAAAACCCTCTAATGTATTTAATGCTTTTGGCCAATGGCTGGGGGCATTGGCACGCATGTATAAGGTAACCAACGATCAAAGAATCATCAACAAACTGGAATACCTGCTCGATGAGTGGGGGAAAACGATTGATCCTGACGGCTTTTTTTATTATGGAAACAACCCCAATGGTCCCCATTATGAATATGATAAAACAGTCGGGGGTCTGGTGGATGTTTATGAATATGCCGGAGTTGGTGACGCAATTAAATATTTAAAAAAAATAACTGAATGGGCGAAAAATGATTTAAACCGTCGGAGAGTGCCTCCAACTCCCGACAACTTCACCGGTGGGGGATACACCGGAGGATTCGAGAGTGATAACGAATGGTACACTCTTTCTGAAAATCTCTACCGGGCGTACCTCCTCACCGGTGATGATTTCTATAAAAATTTTGCTGAAGTCTGGCATTACCCCACATACTGGAATGATCTGGCATCAAAACAACATTGTATAACCGCCCTTCATGCTTACAGTCATGTGAATACCTTGAGTAGTGCTGCCATGGCCTATAAGGTGACCGGAGACCGAATTTATTTAGATGCAATCATGAATGCTTATGAAATATTTAAAGATACCCAACTTTTTGCCACCGGAGGGTTTGGACCATGGGAAAGAATGGCAAATCAGTTTGGGTCACTTGGTAACTCTTTGTGGTTGGAGGAGAGATCTTTTGAAGCCCCATGCGGTTCATGGGCGACCTTCAAACTCACCAAATACTTACTCTCCCTCACTGGAAAGGCTCATTACGGTGATTGGACCGAAAAAATACTCTATAATGGCATAGGTGCCTGCCTTCCTATGGCTGAAAATGGAAAAACCTTTTACTATGCCGATTACCGGATCACCGGAGCAAGCAAAAAATATTATATGGATACCTGGCCTTGTTGTTCTGGCACCTATCCCCTCGCTGTCACTGATTATCATAATATTATTTATTTCTATGACAAAAACAGTTTATATGTAAATTTATTTATCCCCTCTCAGGTTGATTGGACCGTCAATCAATCATCAGTCAGAGTGATTCAAGACACTGATTTTCCCACCGATGGGAATATTCATTTGAAAATTCAAGTTTCTCAACCTGCTGAATTTACAATCAAGTTCAGAGTACCCGAATGGGTACAAGGTAATATTTCAGTGAAAATAAATGGAAAAGAAAAGTCTGATACCTGGAAAGTCGGAGAATGGGGACAGGTGGTAAAAACCTGGAACAATGGGGATACGATCGATATTCAACTCCCAATGCATCTCGAATTTTTCCCAATCGATACCCGTCATCCCCGGGTGGCAGCCTTATGTTATGGGCCAGTGGTGTTGGCAGCCGATCAATCCGGACCTCTGGTTGGTACTATTGAAAATCCATCATCCTGGATTCAACAAATAACCAAAGATGAGCTGGTATTCCAGGTTAAGAACAAGGTACAAACTTCAATTTTTAAGCCATTTTATTCCTACCAAGAAGGAGAAAGATATTACCTCTATAACTTCATAGATAAAGGATAAGAAATCTGAATCATGAAAATAAATAAAAAAAACACTACCCTCAAAGATGTTGCCAAGCGATCCGGGGTCTCGGTGGCTACTTCGAGCCGGGCATTGGGGAATTACGGGTATGTTGACCAGGATACCAAAAAGAAGGTTTTGAAAGCAGCCCAGGACCTCAATTATCATTTTAATTCCTTCGCAAAAGGGCTCCGGACGAGAAGAACCCATACAATCGGATTCTTGCTTCCGGATATCACCAACCCTTTCTACACCCGGATCGCCAAAGGAATTCAAGATGTTGCCTACGAAAAAGGATATA
>JAPLGF010000207.1 GCA_026390275.1 Candidatus Atribacteria bacterium | reverse complement strand
GCTTCACCATACCACAGCTACCCAGGTGGCGATGAGGGTTTTGATATTTTTAAACCATTGAAAACCACCATCTGGTGGGGTGTGCCAGGCGGTGATGAGAGGATCGAGTCCTTTCATGAGTTCAGACACGGGGGATTTGGAGAATTTGAACCATTTCAAATCCCTCCGGTTTCAATGGTGTATCCAAACTTCATTTTAACCGAGGTTTTTGAAAATGGCTCTACTTTTGAGACCTGGTATTCCCCTCCTGGTTGGTAGATGGTTTTCCAACAACTATTCCCACACCGGAAAGGCAATGTCTCAACCCTTACCCCCACAAATCGGGAAAGAACCGTTTTTTCTTTCTTGGTGGCTTTCTGATACTCCGGTGCCATTTTCTTGATGATTTCTCTCCTGGTATTCATGGTGAGCTCCATTTTGTTCCCTCCTGACTTTAAAAAATCACCTGGAGGGAGGATAGTTGATATCAAGATTTTTAGCTGAGGCAACGATAGGAGTTCACCAAGACTTTAGATGATTCAATTCGGCCTATTGACACTGAGGGGGGAGGGTATATAATCTCTCTGTCATGATTCTGTATGGGGGTGGAAATGAGGGCAATTGACGAGGGCGACTTGATCGCCTGAAAGGGGTCCCTCCAAAAACACTCGCGGCGGGAAGAGCCCCTTCCCCGAGGGTGAGTGCACCCATCGTTTTTATCTGGACGCAGAAGTCTGGAGTGGGGAGCACCTGATGAAGAAGTTTGTGATCAGGGTTTTTGATCATCAAATTGTAAAATAGTCACAGCTCTCCCAAGAGTGGTTGTGGCTATTTTCTTTTTTAGAGTACCTCTGGTTCCAAACGGCACCGAAAAAAATCATTTTGTTTTTCAGGTTTAAGAAGGGGGGATGCCCAATGAGAAAATTTTTTGAGGTCGGAACGCATCTGGTTCTAGATGGGTACAGTACCAATACTGCACTACTCAGTGACATGAACAGGGTTAGTTCCTTCCTGGATGAATATCCTAACCGAATGGAAATGACCAAAATCATGCCACCATATGTTTTTCGTTACCAGGGTGGTTCACCCCAAGAGAACGGGCTGTCCGGAATAGTCCTGATTGCTGAGAGCCACATCAGCATCCATACGTTTCCCTCTAAAGGGTATCTCAGTGTTGACGTTTTTTCATGTAAACCTTTCGATGTCGACGCCGCTACCGACTATCTGGTGAATTACTTTAAGCTCTCTGAGTTTACCAGGCAGGTTTTGGATCGGGGACTGGAATACCCCAGGGATCTCGATGAGAGTCTCTCTCTGGTGGTTGATGACCGGTTGGATAGTTTGGAAAAAATTGCCCATACTTGACTGGCGATAAACCTGAAAAAACCGGGGAATGGATCAATCCGGAACATTTTTCTCCGGTTTTTATTTTGTCCCCTGCTTTTCAATTTTAGCCTGACACTCCACACAATGCGGAGTATAGGGAAGGGCTTGCAGCCTTCCCACTGGTATTT
Source organism: Candidatus Atribacteria bacterium (assembly GCA_026390275.1). Classification (GTDB taxonomy): domain Bacteria; phylum Atribacterota; class Atribacteria; order Atribacterales; family Atribacteraceae; genus JAPLGF01. The sequence continues at coordinate 11,912 of JAPLGF010000207.1, read as the reverse complement.
CTTTTTTACAAATTTCGCAGATTCCATAAGATCCGTTATTGATATTTTTGAGAGACTGGTTGATCATTCCGGCAATTTGCAGTAGGGCATCCCGCGAAAGAACTTCCATCTGGCGATCAATGGTTGCCTTTCCATAATCTCCTTCATCGCGAGATTCAGTCAATGGATTAAAATCGCGCAGATAATTTTGTTCCCGCATCAGGAGTGATGAGACCTGGAACTGGAGCCGCTTCAGTTCTTTCGTAAATTGCTCCAGTAATTCTTTTTCCATCTTTTTCCACCTCCTTTATTCCGGTTTGTGATTTTCTCGGGGGTCCTTTTCAGAATTTTATCATTTTTAGGATAAATAATCTCTTCCGTTCATTTTTTTATCTTATGCCGTAGGCTGTTATTTTCGGGGTAGTCTATTGTAAAATAATCTGAAAAGAAAAAGACAACCATCTCAGTTTCTGGTACCAATTAAAAAGGAAAAGGATTGTTATGATGGGACATAAGAATCTCGTTGGATTACTACCTGCGGATCTCCTTCCGTTTATCCGGAAAGTGGGGGAGTCTCCTTACCGGGCCGAACAGATTACTCGATGGATTTATCAACACCAGGCATCCTCCTTTGAGGAGATGAAGAATCTTCCTATTGCTTTCCGTGAAAACTTAGCCGGTGAGTATCTCATCGGCCAGGAACGGCTATTAACCCAACAACGCTCGCAGGATGGGGCCACGAAATATTTATTTGAACTGAAAGACCGAAAGGCAGTGGAATGTGTTTTGATTCCCCATCGAAAGCGGATGACGGTATGCCTTTCATCACAGGTGGGGTGTCCGGTGGGATGTCCCTTTTGTGCCACGGGCTTGTCAGGTTTTCAGCGCAATCTGGATTTTTCGGAAATTGTCGAACAGGCCTGGAGAGTGGGGCAGGAAACCAGTCAAAAAATCAATAACCTGGTTTTTATGGGGATGGGAGAACCCCTCTTGAATTATGAGCAGCTCACCCGGGCATTGAAGGTTTTTCAGTCACCTCATGGTTTTGGGATTGGCGTACGGCATATCACCATTTCCACGGTCGGAATTCCGGAAAAGATTATTCAATTAGCAAATGAATGGCCACAAATCAATTTAGCTCTCTCACTGCATGCGCCCAACAATGATTTGAGGAACCGGTTGGTTCCCCTGAACCAGGCCTTTCCGATTCCTCTCCTCCTCCGGGCAGTTGATGAGTCGATTAAAAAAACCGGGCGCCGGGTTACTCTGGAATATGCGTTGTGGAAAGATATCAACGATCAACGGGAGTACGCATATGAGCTCATTTCACTTCTCCGCGGCCGATTAATCCATGTTAATCTTATTCCGGGGAATCCTGTTTTACGATCCAGTTTTATTCCTTCTTCCGGTCAGCGAGTGATGACTTTTGCCAGAATTCTGGAAGAAAATAAAATACCGGTCACGATTCGTCAGTCACGCGGTCAGGATATCGAAGCGGCTTGTGGAGAATTATATGCTACCCAGAAAAAGGAGAGAGGTGGGAGTCAATGATTATTGTATTACGGAGCGGGACCACCCCCCAGGATGTGGAGGCGGTTACCGAACGGCTGAAACAACTGGGATTTGGTGTCCACATTTCTCAGGGTGTCGAAAGAACGATCATTGGAGCCATCGGTGATGAGAGAACAGTGAATTTGGAGGAGAAGATTGGAGTTCTCCCCTGTGTGGAAAAGGTTATCCCCATCCTCGCTCCGTATAAATTGACCAGCCGGGAATTCCGCCCGACCGAAACAATAGTGTCGGTGGGAAGTGTAGAGATCGGGCCCGGAAGATGTACCGTCATGGCGGGTCCCTGTGCTGTCGAATCAGAGAAGCAGGTCAGGGAGACGGCCATACGAGTCAAAGAGGCTGGTGCTCACATTTTTCGGGGAGGAGCCTTCAAACCAAGGACATCTCCCTATAGTTTTCAAGGGCTAGGAGAAGAAGGCCTTCGTTTATTGGTCAAAGTGAGAGAAGAGACGGGAATGCCGATTGTCACAGAAGCCTTGGGAATTGAAGAACTCCCCCTGGTGGCGGAGTATGCCGACATGGTTCAGGTGGGAGCGCGCAATATGCAAAATTTTCGCCTTTTGGAAGCGGTGGGGAAGCTGCGAAAACCGATTCTTCTCAAAAGAGGAATGATGAGTACAGTAGAAGAGTTACTGATGTCAGCAGAATATATTCTGTCTCAGGGGAACTATCAGGTGGTCCTCTGTGAGAGGGGAATCCGTACTTTTGAACCGTCGACCCGAAACACGCTGGATCTGAGTTGTATTCCTTTAGTGAAAAAGCAGAGCCATCTCCCCATCGTGGTGGATCCCAGTCACGGGACTGGTCGTGCAGATCTGGTGGAACCGATGAGCCTGGCTGCCTTAGCCTCCGGGGCCGATGGGCTTCTCATTGAGGTCCATCCCAATCCGGTGGAGGCACTGTCTGATGGACCACAGTCTCTAAATCCAGGGCAATTTGCCGTCCTCATGAGATTACTCCGGGACATGGCGCACCTGGTAGGACGGGTCATGTAGCAATGGGTTTGACTATTGCAGTCATCGGGCTCGGGCTGATGGGGGGTTCACTCTCTATCGCCCTCAGGAATTGGGAAAAAACCACCCTCGTTCGGGGATTTGATCGGGATGATGATGTCCTGAGTTGGGCGGAAGATCATCATTGTATCGATGTGACAGCCCGTTCGCTTCCGGAAGCAGTGCAGGGAGCAGAGCTGGTTTTCATTGCCACCCCAGTGAGGACGATCCCGGCCATTTTTTCATCGATCTGTTCATATCTTCGCCCTGGTGCCGTAATTTTCGATCTGGGGAGTACCCGGGAATGGATTTTCGAGCATATCCATTTCATTCCGAACCATATCTCCTATGGTGGTTTCCACCTGATGGGCGGGAGTGAAAAAGAAGGAATTCGAAATGCTCGGTGCGACATGTTTTCGGGGATTCCAATTTTAGTTTCTCCCTCATCGGCCTGGAGAGAAGAGGCGGAATCGTTAGTTCAGAATATTGGGCGTTACCTGGGAGGACGGGTTTTTTTTTGTCCCCATCCGAGCATGATCTGATCTGTGCCCTGGTGAGCCATCTTCCTCATGTTCTGGCGAACGCTTTCGTCTGGAGTGTATATTCCCGTTACCCTCATATCAATGAATTTGCCGGACCTTCGTTTCGCGATTTCACACGAATAGCCGGTTCATCACCTGCTGTTTGGCTGGATATCTTTCTCTCCAATCGCCAGAAAATTTTGACTGAAATCGATGAATTCATTTCGAAGTTAGAGTTATTTCGAGATTTGTTACAAAAAGAAGACGAAGATGCTCTTTTATCATCGCTCTTGCAGGTGCAGCGAATCAAAGAGGAGGGAAGCAGAAATGCTTGACTTTCAGACGGCTGGGGAATCCCATGGGAAAGGGATAGTGACCGTGGTGTCTGGTTTTCCCTCCCAGCTGGAGATTGATCCCGGATTTATTCAAGAACAACTCTCCCGCCGGCAGGGGGGATTTGGTTCCGGACCTCGAATGCAAATGGAAAAAGATGAGGTGGAAATTCTCAGTGGTATCCGCTGGAAAAAAACCATCGGTGCACCAATTGTTACTTTTGTTCGGAATAAGGATTTTTCTAATTGGGAAAAAATAATGGATCCTCTCGGCGATCGTCCGTTTGGTTACCAGGACATTACCATTCCCCGTCCGGGCCATGCCGATCTTTCTGGAGCAGTGAAATATCATTTTCGTGATCTACGAAATGTCATTGAACGGGCCAGTGCCCGGGAAACCGTTGGCCGTTGTGTGGCTGGGAGCCTGGCCCGTCTTTTTCTTCGCTCTTTTGGTATCCAGGTCGGGGGTTTTGTGGAAAGTATTGCCGGGATCATTTCCCAAATTGATGTTCCTTTCCAGGAAAAGATAAAAGCATCACTCCCTTCTCCCATTTATACATTTGATTTGGAAAAGGAAAGAGAAATGATCCAGGCCATTGAAAAAGCGAAACGGGAAGGAGATTCAGTGGGAGGAACGTTCATTGTGGTAGCGAGCGGAGTTGTTCCGGGTCTGGGAGGATACTGCCAGACCCGGGATCGTATCGATGCCCGGCTGGCGGCTGCCCTGATGAGCATCCCATCAGTCAAGGGAGTGGAAATCGGGGACGGATTTCTTTCCTCTCGCTTGCTGGGTTCCCAGGTTCACGATGAAATGGGGTATTGTGCGGCGAAAAAGCCTTTTTCCATCTTCCGTAAAACGAACCATTCCGGCGGTATCGAGGGAGGGACTAGTACCGGGGAGCCGATCTGGGTCCGCTGTGCCATGAAACCCATTCCCACTTTACGAAAAGAGCTGGTATCAGTGGATATCAAAACCCGGGAAGAAGTTTCTGCCCGTTATGAACGTTCTGATGTTTGTGCGGTTCCCCGGGGATTGGTGGTGGGGGAATCAATGGTGGCCTGGGTATTAGCCCAAACGGTGCAGGAAAAGCTGGGTGGAGACAGCATGGATGAAATCCTGGACCGGTTTCAGGCATATCTCCTTTATTTAGAGCGGTTTCCGGATTGATTTGTGTAGGGGAGGAGCCAGGAGTGGGAGATGGTGTCAGGAACTGGTATGGTTGTCTTTAAAAAAATGAGGTTTTTTTGTATAGTAATCAGGGTGACTCAATCCCTCATTTCCAGTTTACATTCGCCGTGGATTTTTGGGTTGTCAAAAAATGAAATCGAGGATAGATCATGCCGATACCGATCAGCAAACCGTATATTGGTGAAGAAGAGAAGAAAGCGGTCTTAGAAGTCCTTGATTCTGGTTTTTTAGCACAGGGAAAAAACACCGCACTTTTTGAAAAGGAATTCGCTACCTATATCGGAGTTCCCGAAGCGGTAGCCACCAGCAGTGGGACCTCCGCCTTGTTTGTGGCACTCAAGGCGTTGGGAATCGGTCCCAATGACGAGGTTATTACAACTCCCTTCACATTTGTAGCCACCGCCAGTACAATAATCCAGTGTGGAGCCCTTCCCCGTTTTTGTGATATCGACCCCCGTACTTTCAATATAGCACCGGAAAGTCTGGAGCGCTTACTCAAGACGGGAAAAAATATTAAAGCTATTTTGATTGTTCACCTCTATGGTCTTCCCTGTCCCATGGATGATATCCTTTCTCTCTCCCGGCAGTATGATATCCCGGTGGTAGAAGATTGTGCTCAGGCCCACGGAGCCCTCTTTCAGGGAAAAAAGGTCGGTTCCTTCGGGACACTTTCCGCTTTTAGTTTTTATCCCACCAAAAACATGACCACTGGGGAGGGGGGGATGATTCTCACCGCGGAAAAAGATCTTTCGGAAAAGTGTCGCATGCTCATTAATCATGGGTCGAAGAAGAAATACTATCATGAATTCTTGGGATATAATTTTCGCATGACTGATCTCGCTGCTGCGATTGGTCGGGTACAATTGACCCGGCTTGACGCGAACAATTTCCAACGGCAGGAGAACGCTCGATTTTATACCGAACAGCTTTCTACCCATCCTTCCGTCATGACTCCCTATGTTCCGGAGTATGCCACTCCAGTTTTCCATCAATACACATTAAAGATCGAAAAGAACCGGGATGGACTATCCCGGTATTTAGAAGAGAAGGGAGTGGGGTATGGAATATATTATCCGGTTCCTCTTCACAAACAAGGGTACATCCGCCGGTTGGTGGGTGATGTCGATTGCCCGGCAACCGATGATTGTTCTCTTAAAGTGTTATCAATTCCGGTACACCCTCTTTTGAAAAGAGAAGAGCTGGAAGAGATTGCTTCTCTCATCACGTCTTTTATCGGGGAGGAAGTCCATTGAATTCAGTGAGAGTGGGAGTAGTAGGTGTCGGATATCTCGGTCAACACCACGCTCGCATTTATTCTGAAATGCCAGAAACCAACCTGGTGGGTGTGGTGGATATCAATCAAGACCGGGCACGGGAAATTGCCCAGTGTTATTCCACCACTCCCTATTTTGATTACCGCGATTTGTTCGGTAAGGTAGACGCGGTGAGCATCGTAGTTCCGACTGTACTCCACCGTCTCATTGCCGGTCATTTTATTGAAAAAGGGACGAATATCCTGATTGAAAAGCCGGTTACCACCACTCTGGAAGAAGCTCGCGAACTGATGGAAATGGCGAATAAAAAGAAAGTCATCTTACAGGTGGGTCACATTGAGCGCTTCAATTCCGCGGTGATGGAACTTTCCAAAATTATCGATAGACCAGTGTTCATTGATTGTTACCGGATGGGACCATATGTGAATAGAAATACGGACGTGGGAGTCGTGCTCGACCTGATGATTCACGATATCGATATCGTGATGAGTATCGCCAAGAGTAAAGTTATAAAAATCAGTGCCTTTGGCTATCCGGTTTTTTCTTGTCAGGAAGACATTGCGAATTCCCAAATCGTTTTTGAAAATGGATGCATTGCCAACCTGACTGCCAGCCGGATCACCCGAAAAAAAATTCGCCGGATGGAGGTCACCGAAGTCGACGCCTTCATTTCCATTGATTATTTAGAACAGGAGCTGGCGATTTACAAAAAGACTACTTCTTCGGTCCCTCCCATTTTGATGGAAAAGCCGATGATGCAGAAAGTCGAACCATTGCGGCTGGAATTGGAACATTTTGCTCGTTGTGTGAAAAATGGCGAGCGTCCACTGGTGGGGTTGGAGGAAGGGAAGAACGCTTTAGAAGTCGCCCTCAAAATCCTCGAAGAGATTAAGAAAAACCAGGGTGGTCGGAATGAAAAATACGTATGATGTGGTTATCGTCGGTGCGGGTCCCTCCGGGATATTTACTGCCCTGGAATTGACGGAGAAAAATCAGCTCCGGGTCCTCATGATCGACCGGGGTGGTGATATTGAACGGCGGCGGTGTCCGGCCCGGGAACAGCGGAACATCTGTCAGAAATGTCAACCCTGTTCGTTGTTGTGTGGATGGGGGGGGGCCGGTGCCTTCAGTGATGGGAAGCTCACCCTTTCATCGAGTGTGGGTGGTCAATTAACCTCTTACCTCGATGAGGTTTCATTTGAAGATCTTCTCCATGATGTGGATGACGTGTATCTCCGTTTTGGGGGGACACCACAAGTCTATGGAAATGATTCAGAGAAGGTGGAAGAATTACGGAAAAGAGCGGAAATGGCCGAGCTCATCCTTGTCCCTTGCCGGGTCAGGCATTTAGGGACGGATCGCTGTCGGGGTATTTTAACCAGAATGAAGCAACACCTTTCAAATAAAGTCAGTATTCGAACCTGTACCGAAGCCGATGAGATCCTTACCGAGAACGGGGTGGCAAAGGGGGTCCGGCTTGCAAATGGGGAGGTCATTCCGAGTCAATTCGTAGTGGTCGCTCCCGGACGAGTTGGTGCGGGATGGCTCCGACGGGAAGCGCTGAGATTAGGCCTGGGATTGGAAAGTAATCCCGTGGACTTGGGAGTCCGTATGGAGGTTCCCGCATCCATTATGGAAGACCTCACTCAGATCATGTATGAATTGAAATTGATCTACTATTCTCATACCTTCGACGATCGGGTCCGGACCTTCTGCATGTGTCCCCAGGGGGAAGTGGTGACGGAGTATAATGATGGAATCATCACCGTGAATGGGCATAGTTACGAAGATCGGAAGACGCCGAACACTAACTTCGCTATTTTAGTGAGTACGAACTTCACGGAACCGTTCAAGGAACCGATTGAATACGGCCGGTATGTGGCCCGTATGGCGAACATGTTGAGCGGGGGAGTGATCATCCAGCGTTTGAAAGACCTGCAAATGGGACGGAGGTCCACTCCCGAGCGCATCCAAAAATCGATGTTGAAACCCACTCTCAATGGAGCCTGCCCGGGCGATTTGAGCTTCGTCCTTCCCTATCGTTTTTTACAGGATATCCTGGAAATCATTGAAGCGATGGAAAAGTTCATTCCCGGAATGAGTTCACCCCATAATATTTTGTATGGCGTAGAAGTGAAGTTCTATTCTTCCCGGGTGAAATTGAATGAACATTTGGAGAGTCGCGTGCAAAATCTTTTTTTGGCCGGCGATGGAGCGGGAGTGACTCGTGGCTTGGTGCAGGCATCAGGGTCCGGAGTGGTGGTGGCTCGAGAAATCATTCGGAGAATGGGAGGAAGAACCGATGAAGCCAAAAATACTGATCACGAATGATGATGGGTACCAGAGTGAGGGCATTCACGCACTCGTCCGGGCATTCCGGGAAGTGGCTGAGGTGGTCCTGGTGGCCCCCTGTGATGAAAGGAGTTGCTCCAGCCACAGCATCACGGCCCGACAACGATTACGTGTGAAAGAGGTGGAAGTAGAAGGTTTGCAGGGGTTAGCAGTTGATGGAACACCAGCCGATACCGTCATTCTGGGTCTGAACCTTTTTTCTCAACCCCCAGTTGATTTTGTGGTCTCCGGCATCAACCGCGGTCCGAATTTAGGTTTCGATGTTTTCTATTCCGGTACGGTGGGAGCCGCCATGGAAGCGGCCATGTCAGGGGTCCCGGCTATTGCGGTATCACTCTCCGCCAGTGAACATAATAATTACTTCCTGGCCTCCAGGATAGCGGTGGAGATTTTCCAACACTTTGAAGAAACACTCCTGCGACAGAAAAACCTGGTTCTCAACGTGAACATCCCCGACGTCGAACACGAGGAAAAAATCAAGGGATGGAGAGTCACCGAACTGGCAGATCGCTTTTACTTCACCCGCATACGGGAGGTTTCTCCGGTTGGTGAATTCCGGGAATTTGTTTTTGAAGAAGAGAAGCGGGATGTATCGATCCAGTCGTCTTCCGACTTCTGGGCGATCATGAATTCAGAAGTATCCATTACCCCCCTTCGTCCCAACCTGACTGATGTCCTGGTGCGCAACGATCTCCTGGAAATTCTGGCTGAAAAGGGTGAGTAGGTGTGGATGGGGTGCGAGGACGACTGGTGTTTCATGGCCGGGTTCAGGGGGTTGGTTTCCGGTATTATGTCATCCATGCCGCATCGCACCACGAGGTCACTGGTGGAAGTGGTGGCAGAGGGACAAAAAGAGGAAGTCCGGAATTTTTTTTTGGATATTCAGGAGGGACCGGTGAGCGCTTCTATTCGATCGGTGGTGGAAGAATGGAGTCCCTACACCGGTTTTTACCCGACTTTTCAGGTTGAGTATGAATGAATAGCTGGCGAGAATATGATATTTCTCTCCGAAGACAAATGGTGGAAGAACAAATCATAAGACGGGGGATCCGTGATGAAAAAGTCATTGATGCTTTTCTGACAGTCCCCAGACCTCTTTTTATCCCCCCGGAATACCGGAGATGGGCTTATCAGGATTCTCCGGTGTCCATTGGCGAAGGACAAACCATTTCTCAACCCTACATCGTTGCCTTGATGACCATTCTCCTGGATCTTCGGGAAACCGATCGGGTTTTAGAGATCGGTACCGGCTCCGGATACCAGACGGCCATCTGCGCAAAATGTGCGGAAGAGATTTTTACCATCGAGCGGATCCAAACCTTATCGGATCGGGCGCAAGATGTATTCCAAAAAATGGGTTTACCGAATGTTTATTGTTTTGTTGGTGATGGCAGCAAAGGTCTTCCCGCATATGCCCCCTACGATCGCATCATCGTCACCGCCTGTTCCGATACCATCTATCAGGCCTGGATTGACGATCTCAAGGAAGGAGGGGTCATCGTGCTGCCACTGGGAAGAGAAATGATGCAATCTCTAATTCGCGGAGTGAAAAAACGGGGAAGAATCGTCACCGAGAATCATGGGGGGTGCGTGTTTGTCCCACTCATCCCCGATCGATTTTCACCCTGAAGGTCCTGCCCGATTCACTTTCCTTTTATAGTGTGAAAAAAGTCGTCATTTGAACTTTCTGGTGTCAGCCTGCTCACCCCAAAATAGAGAATTGTTGAGACGATGAGTGTCCAGACTCCTGGCCAGAATCCCCATGGTTTCCATCCAGTCATTTGGAGAAGGAAAGACAGGCCTGCTCCCCCGATCATACTGCAGAGCGCTCCCTCCTTATTTCCCCGTTTCCATAGGAAGGCACCCACGGTGGCGGGAACGATAGAAAGAAGACCGGCGGAAGATGCCACCGAAAGGATGGCAATCAGGTTGAAGCGCATCAGGGCAAAAAGAAACGAGGTCACACAGAGGATGGTGATGAAGATTTGGGCGACGACAATTTGTTTGTTCTCTTCCACTTCTTTTTTTACTCGGAGTATATCCCGCACGAACATGGACGAAATGGTTAAAAAAACCGAATCAATCGTTGATATGGCGGCCGAGAAAATACCCACCGTCACCAAGAGAACGATAAGTGGTGGGAGAGAGAGGCGGGAGAGCAGAGTGGGAGTGGCCTGATCCGGGTTGGTGAGCCCCGGGAACAAAACCAGGGTACAGAAACCGAGAACGATGGTGATGAGAGTGTAGAGAAATCCGTAACCCAGGAAACCTCCAATCATTTTTCTCATTTTCGGGAGGGATGCAGGAACAAAAAGACGCTGGGAAACCTGGGGGTTGGAAATACTGAAGAAAAACCAGGGTAGAGACAAACCCAGGAAGGTTTGAAAACGGAAATATCCATTACCGGGAACCATCAGCCACTGGGGGTAGGTGGTTTCTACGGTGTGAATAAAAGCACCCGGACCGCCCAGGAACCGGTACACCAGCACATAGATGAGGATCAAAGAACTCACCAGCATAATCCCCGCCTGCAGGCTATCGGTGGTGGCAATGGACCGCAAACCGGCCACCTCTGTCCAGACCCAGGTGATGAGGGTGGCGATTAAAACTCCTACCACGAAACTGATTTTCCCCCGGGAAAGGGTTTCCAGAAGGTACCCGATTCCCATCAGCTGGACTGCCGAATAGGGGATCAGGAAGATCAATGAGATGAAGGCGGAAGCGGCTCCCACGGTTTTATGGTGATAACGGACGCTCAGGAGCTCCGCCGGGCTTATGCAGTTGTAATGACTTCCCGCTCTCCAGAACATGGGCCCAAAGAAGACTGCCAGAACGAGGCCGGAGAGGTAGATGAGCTCAAACCCCAGGGCACCGACTCCGCCCTTGTAAGCCAAACCGACCAATCCCAGCATCATAAAGGCGCTGTAGGTGGTGGCACTGTAAGAAAGACTAGAAATAGAGTCCTTCAACTTACGGTTGGCCAAGAAATAGTCAACTACACCCTTTCCGGCTCCCCGGCGAGACAGTACTGCGATGATGGTTCCCCAAACAATATACACCAGAATCGAAATCCAGATCAGTTCAATTTTCATTTTTCCATGCCCTCATCATCACCGTCAGGATACCGATCGTAATCAGCGCAAAAATGATCCAGAACAAAAAACTCCCATAAAAATGGGAGACATGGGTGAAAAGGGTATAGGGAAGAATATAGGCCAGGAGGACCAGGATGAAATACCAGAAAACTATTTTCTTCACGGTGTGAACCTCCTCCTTTTGCTTTACATTTATAGCATATCATGCCATAAAATCAAAGTGGAGTAGCGTTCAATTTATCCGAATTTTTTCAACGGAGTATGATAAATAGGAAGATGTCGGGAGAGCATAGAACGGAAGGGGAGGGGTGAACGAATGAAACCAATCATCCAGAGTGCTATCAATATCAGTACGTCTGATTCGAAAGTGGTCCGGGACATGGTCAACCGTTTGTCTCTGATTCCGGGGCTGATTATGGCCGATGCCTCGTCGGATGTGGATCATAATCGAACGGTTATTTCCCTCCTGGGAAACGAAAAGAGTCTTCCGGGCGGGGTGCGGGTTATATTCGAGATCGCTCTTCAAACCATTGATATTTCTCATCATCAGGGTGAGCACCCCCGCATGGGAGCAGTGGATGTGGTCCCATTCACTCCCTGGGGAGGCGT
>JAPLGF010000327.1 GCA_026390275.1 Candidatus Atribacteria bacterium | reverse complement strand
GAACTGATGGAATTTAACCTCGAAGAGAGCATGATCGAAGTTACTCCAATAGTAAAACCTGTTATGGCATAAGCTATAAATTTTACCGTATTGACTTTTATGGCAGAGTAATTTGCTACCTGTTCGTTTGATCCAACCGCACAAACATATCTGCCAAAGCGGGTATTATTGAGAAGAATTTGAAAAAAAACAGTCAGGATAATAAATAACCAGACCGGGATGGGGATACTGGCGAAGTAAGCGGAACCAACTTTTCCATAATAATCCCCAACTACACGGAATTCACCGGCATTGCTGATATAAAGCGTAAGGGAACGGAAAATAGACATGGTTCCCAACGTGGCGATAAAGGGGGAAATCTTACCTTTGGTTACTATGATACCATTAAGCATGCCTCCGGCAGTTCCAAGGAGTAACCCCACTAAAATGGCAATAAAAATTCCCGATATTGTTCCTGCAAAGTGGTTGGAGGTTAAAATAATCATCCCACCAACAAATGCGGTCATTGAACCAACCGAAAGATCAATCCCTCCGGAGATAATGATGAATGTCATTCCCAGGGCAATGATTCCAGTATAAGAAATTTGTCTTAAAATATTAAGAAGATTTTGTACTTTCAAAAAATATGGACTGGCAAAAGACAGCATGATAAAAAGTAAGATAAGAGCAAACAGAGAAGCATACTTGGAAAAATCAAACCTTCTCTTCCCCCTGTACTGCTCCATGGATTTCTCTCCTTTCTTTTAAACCAGCAGCATAAAACATAATTTCTTCTTCATTGATAAGGTTACCAGTAAGAATACCGGTTATCTTCCCCTCCCGCATGACATAAACCCTGGTACACATCCCAATAATTTCTTCCAGCTCGGAAGAAATGAGAATGCAGGATATGCCTTTTTGAGAAAGGGAATGGATGAATTGATAAATAACGCTCTTAGCATTCACATCTATTCCGCGGGTTGGTTCATCCAAAATCAAAATTTGAGGTTCGGTATCCATCCATTTAGAAAGATAAACTTTTTGTTGATTCCCTCCACTTAATAAGCGGAGTTCAGATGATAAAGAAGCAGATCGGATGTCAAACGTTTTGATGTATTCTTTGGTTTTGGACCGCTCTTGGCTTTTATGGATTAAAATGTCCGAATAGCGAGGAAGAGAGATGAGTGTTATATTTTTTGGTATATCAAAATTAAGGACGATTCCTTTCCCTTTCCGGTCTTCAGAAAGATAACCGATTTTATCATTGACAGCGTCGGCCGGAGAATTTATAGTAACTTCTTTCCCATATAAGAGAATCCTCCCCCGGCTTTTTCTCCTGAGACCCATGATGGTTTCGGCCAATTCTGTTCGTCCTGCTCCAATAAGTCCAGCAAAACCAAGCACTTCTCCTTTTTTTAGTTCGAAATTGACCCCGGAAAAAAAACCATCCACACTAAAATCTTCCACTTTTAAAACAGTTTCTTCGGTGGGCACGATCTTTTCGGGAAATCTCTGGTATAATTCTCTCCCCACCATTCTCCTTGCCATTTCGTGTTCGTCAATTGTCCCAATTTCATCGGTACTGATCAGGTCTCCATCTCTTAAAACCATTACCCGGTCACATATCTTCTTGACTTCTTTAAGTTTATGGGAAATAAAAAGAATGGTTACCCCTTTCTTTTTCAATTCTTTCATCAAATCATACAGAATACCAATTTCGTATTTGGTCAATACCGTTGTAGGTTCAAAAAAATATTTTAAAAGACATTGAGGGTTTCGATCAGATTGATTTCCTGAGCGATAATGCTAATACCCCTCTTTTTGGCTATTATTGAGTTTCTTATTTCAACTTTTTCCCCCTGTATATATATGTTTCCCTTCGAAGGCTGATAGATACCACCAATGATTTTGACAAGAGTGGATTTACCGGCTCCGTTTTCTCCAATGATGCCGAAAATCTCCCCTTTTTCAATTTCAATATCGATATTATTCAAGACTGGAACCCCAGAAAACTCTTTTGAGATAGATTCCAATTTCAACATGAACTCAGCCATTAATACGAATCCTCCAGCTATACAGAACAAAACTTAGGAGTTACCAACCATGAAAAGACCATGAACCGTATACAGTCTATCATTGGTCATTCCAAGGAACACGTTCTTGTATAAAAAATGCGACGTAAGGTTCCTATTTTTCAAAATTCTAACGGTAGAGATCCTCACGTCGTAAAAATATCGTTTGGGATGAGAACATTACTGTTCGCTTGTAGGTATTTGTAGATATTAAAATCTCCTCTATTCTCCGTGGTGGGGAAGGAATCTTTTCCCCCTCAAAAATTATTTATATGCGTTAATTTTCACCATAATATCCTTGATGAGTTTGATTGATTCCCTGGCGGCGGGAATGGGGTTATCTTCTCCTTCCAGTTCGATGCCAACATACCGGTCATACCCCATCTCGTTTAAAAGATTGATATAATATGAAAAATCGCACGTCCCTCTACCTGGAACCAGGTTTAAATCCGAAATCCCGTCATTATCGTTGCAATGAACCCCAATAATACATCCCCGGAGGGCAAGTAAGTCATCTTTGACGCTTTCGGGATGACCCTTTGCGACAATGTTGCAATGTCCGATATCCAGATTCGCCTGGCAATTTCCACCCACATCATCGATGAACCGTTTGAGAGACTTTAAATCGTAAACATTGGGCGGCATGGGTCGTCCCCACATTTCCTGGTTGGGTTGAACCGGTTCGAATTCAATAGCAATTGGGATACCGATTTTTTCTCCATATTCAGCAATCCGTTTATGACCTTCCACTGCCCATTTCCAGGTCAATTCCTTGGGAAGATCAGGGCGAGTAAAACCTGGTACTAGTTCGACATGATGGGCACCCACATCTTTGGCAAACTCAAGACGCTCAATCTGCGCGGTAACGTATCCTTCCATCTCAGCAAAAAAACCGGTGGTAGGGTTTCCGTAGGAGGCGATTTGGTTAATCGCCAGACCATGTTGGTCAGCCAGTATACGAAGTTTCTCCCTGCTCTTCTTATCAATGACCCGCGGCTCAGCATGGGGATAACTTGCGAAAAAATCGATCGCATCGTAACCAGCCTCTGACGCTTTCTCAATCGATTCTTCCAGTGTATGCCTCAATATATAAGCAGAACTCAAAATACTGATTTTCATGATATGGTGGTGCCTCCCTTTCTTGACGCTCTCATCTCGTTCCGATTTTAGTTTTCTTGATGGACAATGTCAATTTAAAGAAAGGTATGATTTTATTTATTACTCCAGGAGGTCATGTCCATTTTCAATCACTGGTCATTGACAAAAACTGGTCTTTGTGCTTTATTTATTGGAAAGTGAATAGCGACCCTCTTCCCGTTCCCCCTCCGCTATTCAGACCTTTTGTTCTTCCTACTTTCGTTGAACCGATACGGACACACGTCTTCCCGGAAAGGATGTGAGAGAGAATGAGTCTCTATGGATTCATGGGGGAATTTGGAGGACGATTTGTCCCGGAAGTCCTGATGTATCCTCTGAATGAACTGGACGAAGCGTATGATCACTTTTCCCGCGACCCGGAGTTTCAGAAGGAGCTGAAGTATTACCTGTCTCAATACGCCGGACGGCCCTCCCCTCTTTACTATGCTTCCCGCTTCACGGATTCTTTGGGAGGGGCCCGGGTCTATCTCAAGCGGGAGGACCTGAACCACACCGGGTCCCACAAGATCAACAACACTCTGGGGCAGGTTCTGCTGGCGAAAAAGATGGGGAAGAAACGGATTATTGCCGAAACCGGAGCGGGACAACATGGAGTCGCCACTGCCACTGCCTGTGCCCTTTTCGATTTGGAGTGCCAGGTGTACATGGGAGCGGTGGATGTGGAACGTCAGAAACTCAATGTGTTCCGCATGGAGGTCTTGGGGACGGAAGTCATTCCGGTCACTTCTGGAAGCCAGACATTGAAAGATGCTATCAATGAAGCCCTGCGGGATTGGGTGAGAAATGTTGACCACACTCACTACGTGATCGGCTCGGTGGTGGGACCGGACCCCTACCCCCGGATGGTACGCGATTTCCAGTCTGTCATCAGTCGGGAAGCAAAGCAGCAAATCCTGGAGACGGAAGGAAAACTCCCGGATGTGGTGGTGGCCTGCGTAGGAGGGGGAAGTAACGCCATGGGAATTTTCCACGGGTTTGTTCCCCATCGGGAGGTCCGGTTGATCGGCGTGGAAGCCGGGGGGCTGGGCCTGGATAGTGGGAAACACGCCGCCAGCATCGAAAGAGGTTCCCAAGGGATTCTTCATGGGAGTTTGAGTTACATCCTGCAGGATGAGAACGGTCAGATCTCCGACACCCATTCGGTCGCTGCCGGACTTGACTACCCGGGAGTGGGCCCCGAACACAGCTCTCTCTTCACCAGTGGGCGAGCCGAATATGTCTCGGTCACCGATGACCAAGCACTCGAGGCTTTCATTAATCTTTCCCTATCGGAAAGGAGTGGTGAAAAATGACTGATCACCTGGCAGAAAGTCTTTCTGGAAAACAGAAAAAACTCTTTCTACCCTACCTTACCTTCGGGTATCCGGATGTTCATACCTTTCTGGATCTGGTCAGAATCTGTCGGGATCAGGGAGCGGATGCCATTGAAATCGGGATCCCCCACTCCGATCCGGTGGCTGATGGACCGGTCTTGCAGCACGCTTCCTACCAAGCCCTCCAAAACGGGGTAACCCCCCGAATAGTGGCAGAAACCCTGGGAAAGGCTGGGTTGGGCGTTCCCCTTATCGCCATGACCTACGGAAACATCGTCTATCACTACGGTGTGGAACGGTTTGGCCGGGATTTCCGGGAAGCCGGATTCCAGGGGCTGATCGTGGCGGACTTCCCCTTAGAAGCCCGCCCTTTCCTGCAACCAGCCGCAGAAGATCTCTCCATCATCATCCTGGCGTCCACCAACACTTCCCCTGAACGTCTGGCGGCCATCGGGAAGGAAAGTCGGGGATTCGTCTATCTGGTATCAGGCAAAGGAACCACCGGAAATACGCATATCGAAACCAACCACCTGCCACAGATGGTCAATATCCTCCGGGCCCATATCAGTATCCCCCTCCTGATTGGTTTCGGGGTGAGTTCACCGGACGTGGCAAGGTCAGTGGGATTGATCGCCGATGGAGTGATTGTGGGGACCGCCATCATGAAAGTCATCATCGATCATCACTCCGAACCAGATTTCCGGGATCAGTTTTCCCGGATGATCGGTAGTTTCCGTAACGCCCTAGATGAAATAAGCAGACGGTGAGGGATCTCCCGGGAGATGAATTCATCATCTGCATTATGATAGAGAAATAAACCATAAAGGAGGAAAAAAAATGCGACAACTCATGATCGGGATTCTGATGGTTGCTCTGTTTTTTACCTGTACGGTGGGATCGTTAGCAGCGGAGAAAAAGACCGTGGCCATGCTCACCCCCTATCTTGCTTCGGTGACAACCAATGAAATGATCAAAGCCTTTGAAACGGAAGCGGGAACAAAAGGATGGGATGTCATCACCGTCGATACCAAGGGTGACTTCGGAGCCCTGGCCAGCCGGATGGAAGATATGATTTCCCGGAAGGTGGATGCCATCGTCCTGGGTATGGCAGACCCCAATCAACTCAAAGATCAGATAAAAAAAGCCAATGCAGCACAGATCCCGGTTTTGGGCGGAGACGCCGGTTGGATTCCGGGAGTGACATGTAATGTAACTTCCAATAATTACGTGATGTCCGCTATGATGACCACCTACCTTTTCAACGCCATTGGTCGAGCTGGAAACATTGTGGTTTTCACCCATCGTCCGCATCACGGTGTTCGAAAAAGAACTCAGATACTGGATGCCATACTTTTGGAGAACCTGGATATCAAAGTCCTCACCGAACATCACGTTCAGGTTCCGGGGCCCATCGAAGATGCCAGGAAAGCCATGGAAAGTATTTTGATTGCCCACCCACAGCCCGGCTCCATCAAGGCAGTGTGGGCGGGATGGGATGAACCTGCCATCGGAGCGATGCAGGCCATCGTCGCTGCCGGACGGCAAAAAGAAATCGTGGTGACTGGAATCGATGGGACCACCCAGGCGGTGGACTTTATCAAAAAGGGATCTCCGCTCATTGCCACTGTTTCCCAGGACTTCGTGGGTATGGCCAGGGTCCTGATTCAACAACTGGAACGGATTTTTACTGGACAAGGAGCAAGCTCCATTGAGCTGTATACCCCTTCGACCCTCATCACCAAAGAGTAAATATCAAGAGATCGGTGCGGCCGTGGACAACTTGCTGGAATTTCGAAACATCACCAAAAAATATCCCGGGGTGATTGCTCTGCAGGAGATCAATTTCACCATTCAAAATGGTGAGGTTCATGCTCTGGTGGGGGAAAATGGAGCCGGGAAATCAACGCTCATACAGATCATCACCGGGGCACAACAAGCCGATTCCGGGATCATTCTCTGGAAAGGGAAACCAGTGGTCTTCCCCCATCCCCGGGCTTCCCGGAATGCAGGAATCGCCTTTTTACACCAGCACCGGAATCTGGTTCCCTTTTTCACCGGTTTCGAAAACCTCTTCCTCGGCCGCCCCTACCCCCGAAGAAAGACTGGTATTGTCGATTGGAAAGCTATCAAAAAGGAGGCGCAACAGGTAGCTATCCGGTTCAACATCTTCGTGAACCTCTCCGTCCCGGTGAACGAACTCACTCCGGGGGAACAAACCATGGTGGAAATCCTCCGGACTCTGGTAGAAAAAACCGAGTTCATCGTCCTGGATGAACCGACCGCCTCTCTTTCAGAAACGGAAACGACCGTCCTGTTGGAAGTCATCCGAAACTTGCAGAAAACCGGGGTCACATTTCTTTATGTTTCACATCGCCTCGATGAAATCTTTGAAATCGCAGATGTGGTCACTATACTTCGTAACGGCCAGGTTGTTGCCACCTTGGATGTCCCCTTTACCACTAAAACCGAAGTAATCCGACTCATGGCTGGGGAAACTGCGACGGTTTCATTCCCCTCTCCTCCACCCTGTGACCGTTCCCAGCCAGTCCTTTCCATTCAGTCTCTCACCACGCGAACCGGACGGGTTAAAAATGTTAGTTTCGAAGTGGCACAAGGAGAAATCTTGGGGTTCTTCGGGCTGGTAGGTGCTGGACAGGGGGAATTGTTGGAAGCGTTGTACGGTGTACATCATCTATCCACGGGTGATATTCGGGTGGAGGGTACCCTGATGTCCATCCATCACCCTCCTTCTGCCCTTCGAACTGGTTTGGTCCTGATACCGGGGGAACGACTCACCCAGGGCCTCATTCTTCCCCAATCGGTCCGGGAAAACATCACCCTGCCCATACTCCAAACTTTTCGCCGTTTTTCTCATCTCCCACTTCCCAGTCGTCGGAAGGAGAAAAAATTAACCAATACCATGATCAAAAACCTCTCCATTCGTACTACCGGAGGTGAACAGACTGTGTCCACCCTGAGTGGAGGTAACCAGCAAAAAGTTGTCTTAGCCAAATGGATCGCCCGGGGAGCAAAGATTTTCCTGTGTAATGAACCTACCTTGGGAGTGGATGTTGGTTCGCGGCGGGAAATTTACCGTCTCCTCTATGAGCTGGCCACTCAGGGAGCCGGGATTGTGGTGGCATCTTCCGATATCCAGGAAATTCTCACCATCAGTCACCGGATCGGAATCATGGTAAGGGGGGAACTCGTCTCCCTCCTCCCCAATGAAAACCTGACCAAGGCAAC
>JAPLGF010000237.1:6948-11333 GCA_026390275.1 Candidatus Atribacteria bacterium | reverse complement strand
ATATTTCACGTTATTTCTATCCGCATACGGATTTTGTGCCGAAGCCCGAAAATCAAGCAGGTCAATCTGGGAAGCGACCTCCAGTAAATTTTGTATTTCCACATCCCGAAGACCCTGATACCAGAATATTCGATCCAATTTCTCATGTATCTTTTTTTCCGTGGTGGCACCAATGATATAGTCGGCCATATTCCCTTGGGGATCAATAAAAAAAGTGGTAGGGATACCCGGGACCCGATAATCAGACATAGTTTTTCCAGTTTCATCGAGAAGAATCAAACAACTGAGCTCCATTTGTGAAGTCATCCTTTGAACATCTTCCCCATTATCCAGGATATCAATACCCATAACCTGCAGGGCAGTACTTTTTTGATAGGTTTTGTAAAGTTTATCCAGTAGGGGAAGTTCCTTTTTACAAAATCCACAGTTGGTATCAAAAAAAGCGATCACCACCGGTCTCCCCCGGAAATCATCCAGGGTGTAGGTTTTCCCATTCAGCCCGTTCAGTTGGAACGACGGGGCCTTTCTCTCTGCGGCTCCAATGCTTGTTGACAGAACCACCAGCAGCAAAACTGGAACGATTATTGTTAAAACCCGGTTAAGGTTCTTCTTCATCACTTCCTACTTCCTCCTCCAGCCCAAGGATGATTGATTCTATCCTCATTATCGATAAACCGTTCAAAGAAATCGAGGAACCGGAATAACCCCAAGAAATTCCCCGATCAGTTCTCCTGTAAGGCTGGAAAAACATTACCACTCTCCTTCCTGCAGGAGGAGAATAGCACAAAATTCCTCCAGCTCTATCAAAATATACTGGAAATTACTCAGGAAAACCAGTAGGAATCCATATTATTTCCTGGAAGATGAAGGAAGAGAGAGGAAAACGAGGCAAGCCCTGTTTTCCCGGTCAGGATAAGACATTCTTCATTACCAGCCGGAAAAACAGGAAAAAAGCCAATAGATATTAGGTTTCATCCTTGTCGATTAAAAGATCTGCTATTTCTCGTCCAATGATTTTTTCCACAATCATTTGTCCTTTGACATCATAAGTATGGTTCTGGATCTTTTGTTTGAGCTCCGAAATAATCTTGTCCCTGGTATCGGGAATTTCTTGATACTTGGAATGGAACTTTTTCACATCAATTGCTGCTGCGCAAAGGAGAACAACGTCGTCCATAATCAGGTTGTCATTCCGATCACTTTCTTGATTGTTTTTCATTTTTTTTTCCGTGTAAGCCCGAATAACGCTTTCCACCTGGTTTCCAGAAATTTTCATTTTTCACTCCTCACTCATTGATCATTCTCTTAGCAGAGTTATCGGCCAAGGATGAGAAATATTTAGCCACCTGACCCTCATTTTGCATCTTTCCGGAAATAGTATCCTACTTCTACTTTTTGTACATATCTATTTCGACCTTGATGAGACCATAAGGACTCCCCTTCATGATCACTCCCAAACCATATTTAATCCAGGAGGGCAATGACTTCACCCCCATTGACTTTATCGCCCTCCTGAAATTTGATCTCAGCGAGAATTCCACTGGCATAAGATTCGACTTCGGCAACGGCCTTATCAGTCTGGACTTCTAACAGGATATCACCTCTCTTTACCACATCACCCACTTTTTTATGCCACTTGATGATCGCAAGTTCCGTCACTGTCTGCCCCAGATCGGGCATTTTAATCGTGGTCATGAACCGATTCCATCTCCCTCCATCAAGGTTTCCCCTTTTAATATTCTTTTTTGTTTCAACTTATCACTTTTCACTATTCTTTCCGCTTCCTTATGCCTTTCCGGCACTCCCAAATAAACGCAGCAGTCTCTCTACCACCATCTGCAGGGCAATCCGAGCGGTGGTTTCCACGTCTTCAGAAAAACCGGAACCAATCACCCGATAGGGATTATACTCATCTCCAACTACCAATTTAAGAATACTTCCGACGTTGATTTTACGAATACCCAGCTTGATCGCCTCCGCGAAATCATCTTCGGCCACCGAGCTGGCACCATGTAAAACCAGAGGAATGGGAACTACTTCCCTCAATTCTCTCAATCGGGTAAAATTAAGGGGTACCCTCCTCCTCCCATGAAGATGAACCTGTCCGATATTCACCGACAGAGCATCCACCCCGGTGGACTCGACAAATCGGGCCGCTACTTGGGGATCAGTCAGGTGGAGTTCGCCGGGCAGATCGTGAAGTTCATTTTCTATACCGGGCAACGCATTCAATTCCCCTTCTACGGCAACCGACTTCTGGTGCGCATTTCTCACCACTTTCCTGACCTGTTCTTCGAGCGCAAAGTATTGGAGACGATCATCGGTATACATCACCATGTTGAATCCGACATCCATTGCTCGTTCCACCCAATCAAGATAGGGAGACTCATTAAAAAGGAGAGTGGCGGGAACGGTGAGTCCCCGAATCAAAGAAAGCCCCATTTGAGCATAAACCGCAAGGTTATCCTGCACCAATCTTTTGGCATCCGGGAGCGACATTCCGCTAAAACCCAGTATCACCGGTGAACGGGTCGCTTCCGCCGCATCCGCCACGGCAAACAACGATTCCATATTCCAACTCTCAAAATAACCGACGGCATATCCTTTCTTTTCGGCATCCTTCATGAGCTCGGAAAAAGCAACCAGTGGCATACCATCCTCCTCACCATGATCGGAAAAATGTGTTCGAATTGAATCTCCTATCCTTTGAAAAAATAAGAGTCTCCACCATTATTATAGTTGTTCCCTCCCATTTGTGAAATTTGTTTTTTTATTCCCGGATCAATGAAATTTATGGATTAGATCTGCATCCCGGTGGAAAAATTGGAATCAACAAGGTGACAAACCCCCCTTGAGCCAGAGTTGTTCAAATCAAAAACTCTTCTCATTTTCTATGATATTATTGAGTAAAGATGTTCATTCGGAAAAGGAGGTATTAAGATGAAAGGAAAGCGTATTCGGAACTATCTTCTTTTTGGGATAATTACCCTGGCTGTTCTTTCGGGTGGAACAGTAATGGCAGTTGATACCACCGTCCAGGAATATAGTGACGCAGTGACGGAAGAGGGATATGCCCAGGTCATGTTCGACCAGGGAATGAATCTCCTCCAGCAAGAGCGGGTGAACGAAGCGATCCAGTTCTTCATCGATGCCGTGACCACGAAGTCTAATTTTACCAAGGCCTGGTATTGGCTGGCAAGGACCTATCAGGATCAAAACATGATTGAGGAAGCAGCATGGGCCTGGAAGAAAGTCCTGGCCTTAGATCCTCAAAATGCCCAGGCAAAGTATTTCTCCAGTAAAATGGAAAACTGGAAGAAGTATGGAAAAGATGCCTGGGATACCTACGAGAAAGGGCAGATTGCCTATCAACAGGGAGACTTCTCCAAGGCCATTTCCTCCTTCAAACAAGCGATCTCTCTTAACGCTTCCCTGGCCCCCGGGTATTACTGGTTAGGAATAGCCCGTTTAAAAGCCGGGGATTCTACCGGTGCGATTTCCGCCCTGGAAAAATATCTCACCCTGGCTCCTGGGGATAAAACCGCTCAGTACTGGTTGTCACAGGCCAAAAAAGCCAAATAGCTGACATGGAAGGTGGGGTTTATCTTTATTTTCCGACAGTGAAAGGAGGGGAATAATTTTATTTTGCTCCCCGGATTAACGATTATGCGCTTGCTGTGGATTCCCAAAATTTTTTCTCCAAGATTCAACACCGTACCTCCTCGTCACTCGGTGTTGATCACTCCCCGGTTACACTTTTGGCAAGATTTCTCGGCTGATCGACGTCAGATCCCTTTTCAAGCGCAACGTAATAGGCAAAGAGCTGCAAGGGAACGATGAGGAGAAGGAAACTTAAGCATGCCGAAGGCTGGGGAACAGAGAGAAAACGGTCACCTCTCCCCGCCCCCAGCCTTCGGCCTTCTGACGTTGCAAAATTACCCGGCCAATGTCCCAGTACAGCAGCACCATGGCGGCGTTGGGTTACTCTTCTTTAAGGAGATCAGAGATTCCGAGTCCTTTGTATATTTTTCTGGCAAGTTTGTCGGGAATTTCAATATGTCACGGCACCGTCTCCACCGAACCATTTGCTGGGCTCATCCAAAGCGAATGAGATCCCCCTTCTCTTTTGAGGTAGCAACCATTCCGACGCAAGTGTCGCAGGAGGGCCTGTCTCTTCATCAGACCGCGACAACCTCTCGAATTGCATCTTCTGGTAATCCACGCATGGCGTCCTCACGCCGATCTTCCAGTATAAGTGAGATAGCTGCCGCTAAGCTTGCTTTGCATTCCTCAATGGTCCTGCCTTGCCCATTTGCTCCTGGAATCTCAGGGCAGTAGGCAATATACCACTCTCCGTCCTTTTCAATAATTGCGGTAAACTCATT
>JAPLGF010000237.1:0-6911 GCA_026390275.1 Candidatus Atribacteria bacterium | reverse complement strand
TAAACTCATTATGCATGATGCTCCTCCGTGTTCTTCCTGGATTTCATTCCGGCGATGATCCGGCAATACGGGCAACCGCTCGTACCGGAGAACCGGTACATCCGACAAATTTTAAAGGAAACCCAAAAAAAGTAACCTCTTGACCGAGGAGTTGTTTCAGATGGGTTAAAAACTCATAAATAATGACTCCGGCTGATAAAAAGATCCGGTGAGTGAGGTAGGGAACGTGGTCTATACTCGGAGCATCAATCCCTACTGCTTTTACCCTTTTGCTCACCAGCAACCAAGCAGCATCAGAAGAAAGGCCAGGATAGGCATTAAAATATTCTGGCTTCCCATAACGACTGTCATCACCAGTGTGGAAAAGAACGATATCACCCTCCTGGATGATAATTTTCCCCGTGTTACAGATATTTTCAATTTCCTTGGCGCTTATTTCCTTCTTTTCTGATAAACCAGATACCTCCAATACCACCGCCCGACCGCAAAAATGATCGACGGATATTTTATCCACATCCTCCCCTCCCGTAACAAAGTGGGAAGCGACATCGAGATGGGTTCCGGTATGCTCCACCATAAAAAAAGCATTGGTTGCATTCCCGTGCAAATCGATCGTTGTCCAGGGGAAAAAAGTTGGTGAAGGTTGGTCAGGAAAAACCGGCGAACCGGCGTACACCGGCAGCGAAAGATCAATCCAGGAGACATTCATTGGAACAGGCATATTTCCCCTCTCCTTTATTGATGACCTTAATAAACCAGCCCGCGATGCCAGAAACTGGCACCGGGTCTACCTTCTCACTTGAGCACAGACTTCATCTTCCTCGGCTGGTTTTTGCGAAATGACCTTTTCTTTCATCTTCATTTTGTTTTCATAAAACAGATAGGCATAGAGGACCTCGAAATACATTTTAAATCGATGATAGACACCGAGGAAAGGACCATATTTTTCTTCCTTGTGAAAATGCGAGATCCCCCACAAAGGAACCATTTCGATGCGGGCTCCGAAATCACTGGCATAACGGGTGAGAAAGACTTCCACCCCGAAACGGGACCACGAAAAATCCGGACAATCTTTAATCCACCCCCCCCGGACTGCTCGCTGGCCATTCAAGATGGGACAGATGCGCTGGGCCAGGTCGCTGGAACCTCTCCCCCCCTTAAAAACTCCAATGGTCATATCGACCAATGAAGTCAAAGCAATCGGTTCAGCCAGGGAGAGAAGGTGCTTTTCGTTGAGTTCGATGAGATCAGCATCAATAAAAAGATAAATATCCCCGTCACTTTTTTTTCTGATGGCATCAACCAGAGCAGCGCCTTTCCCCCGGTTTCGGGAATGCCTCATGACTTCTACCGAAAAACTGGATGCCACCCGAGAAGTATCGTCTCCCGATCCATCATCAATCACCAACACGTCATCAACAAAAGATGTGCTGGTAATGACTTTCAAAACCGGAGAAATCCGAGGTGCTTCATTATACGCTGGAACAATCACTGTCACTCTTTGTTGTTCTAACATTTTATATTCCTATTTCATTTCAGGATAAGAAACCTTAAAATATTATACACAAATCTTTGAGAAGGAAAAGGAAAAGATGACCACGGAAAAAGTTTTAACCAATTTTTATCGCATCGTGATTACAGCTATCATCCTGGTGGTGATCTACCTTCTCAAAACTGTCCTGATCCCCTTCGCGTTGGGTGGTTTCTTTGCTTAGGCCCTTACCCCCGCCGCCCGGTATCTCAACAAACGCGGGATACCCTGGAAAATTTCTGTTTTAATCATTTTTTTAGGGCTCTTCATCTTTTTCATCGTCCTGACCTTTCTCCTGGTTCCGGCCACGGTGTCTCAATTTCGTTCTCTCACCTCCCACCTCCCGGAATACACTACCAAAATCATTGACATCACCAAGGTCCTCGATCAACGTTACCCCACATTGAAAATTTCCCAGGCGTTGGAAGATTTTCTGACCAATTTCAGCAAAAACCTCCAATCCTATCTCACTGGCCTCCTTACCAATATCGTCAATTTTGTATCACTTATTATGAGTGTTATCTTTTTGGGATTTATTTTGACCCCTTTTATTCTGTACTATTTTATGGTAGATGCTCACAAAATACGCCGGTCCCTGATCGGACTTTTTCCCCGCCACAAAAGAAAAGAATACCTGGAGCTCCTCCGTCTCATCGATCAGATCGTGGGGAGATTCATCCGGGGACGTTTGCTGGTTTCCCTTTTTGTCGGTATTTGTGTGACACTGGGACTTTTCGTCATGCACATCGATTTCCCCCTGGTAATTGGGGTGGTGGCCGCTGTTGCCGATATCATCCCCTACATGGGTCCGATTATTGGATCTATTCCCGCCCTGATTTTTGCCACAACCAAATCAATCTGGCTGGTCATCGGAGTAGCAGCTCTCTTTACCGGAACAAATCTCGTTGAGGGAATCTGGATTTCCCCCCAACTCATGGGAAAGGAAATCGGCTTACATCCGGTAACGGTCCTTTTTGCTTTAATAATAGGGGGAGAGCTCTATGGAGCATTGGGGGTGATCGTGTCTATCCCGGTGGCCGGAGTTTTGAAAGCATTGTTTATCCACTACCGGAGAAAAGCCCGGCGGGCTATTATTTAAAAGAAACAACCTCGCTCCTTGAGAAAAAGGAAGGGGTTCGTTACTCTGGTGCCGGAAACTGGGATGGTCGTCTTTTCACTTTTTTTATTTTATACCGTAGGCTGCTGCTTTTTCATTTCTTCATTCAGTCCCCTGAGTATTTCGCTGGCTTTCCCGTTCAGAACATAGTCCGACCGAGCATCGAACGGAGTCACCCCGATGTTGACAATCACCACCTGATGGGCAGCGAAAGGAATAAAGTTTGCCGGCGATACCTGCAGACTGGACCCAATCACCAGCAGTGGCATGCGACGGGCAAATTCCATGGCCTCCTCAAAACAGGAAGGAAGCAGGTCACCGAAAAGCACCACATCGGGTCGTAAAACGCCGCCACACTGGCATTTCGGTGGGATTTCACCCCCATCAACCTCTTTTTCGACCCGGTCAAGGGGAACGGTTTTTTCACACCGCATACAATGAGCTGTTCGCAAATGTCCATGAATCTCCAGGACCCGTTGGGAACCGGAAATGGTATGAAGACTGTCGATATTCTGAGTCACCAGGGTATGAACCAGACCCCTTTTTTCCCATTCCGCCAGGAGATAATGGGAAAGATTGGGCCGGGCATGCTTGAACTGCCTCAGGATGTAGAATCCGACCCGGTAAAATGTCTCCGGATCACGGAAGAGGGTATCGGTGGAAAGGACCTCCATCGGGTCATACCGTTGCCACAAACCGGAACCGGGTGACCGGAAATCGGGAATCCCACTTTCGGTAGAAACCCCAGCACCGGTGAGCACCAACCAGGGCTTGTTCTTTAAAAGGAATTCAGCAGTGTGGGAAATGAGTTCTTTTGAGCCTGTCGCACAACTCATAGAATACCTCCTCAGCTCAGCCCCCAAGCCATTCACAACCCTTTCATCAGTGGTATAATAAGGGGCCAGTCCATCCAGGCCATTTTACCAAACCTGGTTCTCTCGGCCAAGCCTACTTCCATCAACGGCCCGATTGGGATAGAATAAAGTCAGGACGTTAACCAAGCCCATCGAGAGGAGGCTCCCTTATGCTGCCGAGCGAGAAGATTCAAAAGGTTCTCCAAGACTTGCCGGTTTTATATCAGGCCGAGGTCCTGGATTTTGTGGAGTACCTCAAAGCCAAAGCGGATCAAGCGGCGTTTGCTGAGGAATGCAGGGACTGGTCGAGTTTCTCCCTCTATTCGGCCATGCGGGAGATGGAGCATGAGGAGTCGCCCATCTACACGCTCGCTGATCTCAAGGTCTTGTTCTCATGAAAGAGATCGGACAGAGTGTCCTGTTTCGATTGCCCCAGACCAATGTTACAGAGGGAAAGCTGCGTCCAGCGCTTCTGCTTGCAAAGCTGCCGGGTGTTTACGACGACTGGTTAATCTGCATGATATCATCGCAGATACCTCAGTACATCCAAAACTTTGATGAAATAATCCGCGAAACAGATTCGGACTTTGCGGAGAGCGGATTGAAAGAAACAAGGGTGATTCGGCCCGGACGTTTGACGGTGGTTGAGGGGTCGATCCTCTTGGGAGCAATTGGGCGTATTTCCTCGGATAGACTCCAGCGAATCAAGAGCCGTTTGGCGGCTTGGCTTCTGGAACCTTAAAACCCTTCTGCGGAATCCTCCCGTTGACTGCTATGATACCTCATAAACTATATAAAAGCCTTCGCAACCAGGGGGTACGGATCTCGATTGCTTCATGGGGGCACATTTCCTGACAACAATAACAACGGATACAGAGCCGATAGAGGTGTTGAGGAGGAAGGGCATGATCACTCCATTCCAGCGCTTTCGGATGGGCGGGACAGACTTCCCAACACACTCCGCACCGTTTGCATTTGGATACCTCAATGACCGGACGGGATATAAAGTGATTTATTAAGAGCGAA
The DNA here is from genome assembly GCA_026390275.1 of Candidatus Atribacteria bacterium. GTDB lineage: Bacteria > Atribacterota > Atribacteria > Atribacterales > Atribacteraceae > JAPLGF01. Next base: position 2,383 of record JAPLGF010000237.1, on the reverse strand, counting down.
CGAAAGCTCCCGTTTTTTTGATAGACATCGACCGGTTCTCTTCTGACATCAAAATTGGGATAGGTAAAATGACTGAAATCATCTCCCACCAGTTCGATGGATTCTTCCTGCCAGGTTCCCAGGTTCCCCCTTTCTCCTTCTACGCAGGTCGGAACATACCGGGGATCGAGAGCGATGAGACGAGAAAAAGTCGCATCCAATGCCACCGGATCTTCGGAAAAACCCAATACTCCCATCAATTGGGGTTTCCCGCTCCGGGGACCATTTCCATCCATGGCAACAATCGCATCCATAATAAAAAAGCGAGGGCGAACCAGAAGGTTCAAATCCACCAGCATGCGTGAAAAATGGATGACATCCGGTATCTTAAAATGGTATTCTCTCTTTAAGATACCCGGAATACAACCAAACTGGTTTTTCACCGCCCCGGTAACCCGGGTGAACCCATGGGTTTTCCACTTGGGGAGACTCAAAACGGCATCGTACTGCAAAATTCCCCGGGAAATGATAAAGGATTTATTTTGCCGACCGGCGGGGAAGCTGACCTCTGATCTTTCCGAAAAATTGACACATGATAAACCTTTTCTTTCCCCCACAGAATAGAGCCCGGTTTTTTTCGCCACCGATTCCACCGATCCAAAACCGGAGGAATCCCCATACCCAAGACGAAAGCCCTTTTCGAGAAGAATCTCTGATACTCCTTCGACGATCACTGGATGGGTGGTAATGGCTTTTTCCGGAACCTCTCCCACCAGCAGATTGGGCTTTAAAAGAATGGTTCGTTTTCCCCGAAATATGGACTCCGCCCCACCAAAAAAAGACAGTCCTCGCATTATTGCTTTGCGGACATGTTCCATCTCATAATCTCCGCATCCGACCAATGCCACTCTGGTCACAAGCCATCCTCGATTCGTCAAGAAATGATCTCGAAAAATAATAAATGAGCTCTCATCGACACTTTTTAATTTAAAAAATTATAATATCTCGCAGTACTCCCCCTTTCGTTTTTTTCATGATTGAAATAAAATAGTCCCCAGTTAGCGCTCCCTGCTCTCCTGAACAGAGGATATCAGGCCCGGAGCTGATAACAAATCGTGTTTGACGGGAAAACCATGAGAGCAAAGACCAGAAGTGTCGTACTGCAAGGGTTATTGATTGCCCTGGGGGTCATCCTCACCCGTTTCGCCAGCATTCGGGTCAGTATTGGTGGCATCGAGGGAATCCGAATCGGAGTGGGAACCCTACCCATCATGATGGCCGGTATTCTCATGGGTCCCCTCTCCGGGTCACTGGTAGGATGCCTGGTGGATATCATCGGATATGCCCTTAATCCCATGGGTCCCTATATGCCTCACTTCACGTTAACCGCCGCTCTATATGGTTTTATCCCGGGGGTCATCTTTTCACCTTTCCTTTCTTCTCGCTGGGAAAAGGTTTTTCCCCCCCGCACTCTTCTCTGGTTCACCGTATTACTGACTCAGCTCTCGATCGGTCTTTTTTTAACCCCGGTTTTCCTGAATGCCATTTTCCACATTCCATGGAAAATCCTTCTCATCCCTCGCCTGGTCAGTATCCCCATTCAGATTATTCTTTGTTATTATTTACTTGATCTCCTTTTCAAAACTCCTTCTCTGAGCACCCTGTTCCGACCCGCTGATACGATGAGACAGAACGTTTTTCCCCATCATCCTTCCCGGGGTGGCTGGTTCTCACGATTGCCCCCTTCCGAAGAGCGGGTCAAGAAATCACCGGTATTGAAAAGGAGATTGTAGTGACGGTACTCTTCGGTTGCCAGAAAATCTAAAAATTCTTTCTTCTTTCCTTCCATCACTTCTTTTGCTCTTTCGATATAAAAAAGATGGGACTTCGATTCTCTCTCCATTGCTACCCTGATGAGATCAAGTTCTTTGACCTCTGCTGTGATCATCTCGTTGGCCTGTTTTTTGGTTTCGGCAAAAACATTTTCAAAATATTCCCGGGAGGATTTCCGTAAACCTTCCCGATATTCATAGGAGAATGGTTCTCCCTTGTTTATCATTTCACATCCTTCCCGAATTCGCTGGATATGAACCAGTTCATCCTCCGCCAGTTTTTTAAACGTTTCCTTACTCAGGATGTTCCGGGATTGATTCATTCCGGAAAGGTAAAATCCCCGGTCATCCTCTTCAATTTTTAAAGCCTCTTCCAGGATCTCTATGATCGTCATGGTCCATCACCCTTTCCCAGTGAACCAGCCACCATCCCCTATTCCGGTACCACCAGAGTCATAAAAAACCAGCTTTTTTCTGGTGGAACATAGTTGCCTGTTCACTGCTCTTTTTTTTTCGCCTTTTCCCCCTTACTCCGGAGACCGACAGATGGAGAATGATTCATTATCTCACCT
>JAPLGF010000304.1 GCA_026390275.1 Candidatus Atribacteria bacterium | reverse complement strand
ACATTCCTTAAGAATTCCCGACTCCCGGTCTTTACCGGGCAGGATGAAGGATAACAAGATTTTTAGGTGAGGCAACGAAGGGAGATAGTCAAGCTTTTAGATGATTCAATTTGGGAGGTGGTAAAATTCTTTTTCTTCTTTTACAATATGGGTATGGATACAGTTCGTCTGCTTTCGGTCTTTCCTGAGAAGAAGATCTATCAAAAGCTTCTGCCGTTTATTGAAGAGGTTGCTGGTCGGGTGAAAATGAAATACGGACCGGAATTGAGTTCCCTGGTGATTTTTGGTTCTTATGCACGTGGTGAAGTAACCCTGGGTTCTGATTTGGATTTGCTTATTATTCTCCGTACTTCCGAGTTTTCTTTCCGGGAAAGGTTGCGGGATTTTTATTGGGATATTTCATCGCTGGTTTCGGGAAAGTATTCACTTCCTCTTTCCCCCATTATTCTGACGAAAGAGGAAGTTACTGAGTTCAATCCGCTCTATCTTGAAATGTGGGAGAATCACTGGGTCGTAGAGGATAATGGTGGATTTCTAAGTTTGATGGATTGGATCACGGAACTGGTTCGGGATCAGATGGTGCAGAAACGAATAATTCAGGGTCAGACGTGTTGGAGGATCTTTGATGAAAAAGAGATTGCTCGAAGATTACCTGGAGCGCTCCGAGAAAAGAGTTAAAGCTCTTCACTTTTTTGAAGAACTGAATGATTTTCCAGATGTGATTCGGGAAGCTCAGGAGACGGTGGAGTTACTTTTGAAGGCGTTACTTCTTTCTGTGGGAGTAGATATACTGAAGATCCATGATGTAGGGAAATATATTGCTCAATATGGTGATCTTTTTTCCGAAGGCATTCTTGATAATTTACCGGAGATCCAGAAGATATCCCGGGAATTACGAAAGGATCGGGAGCTAGCTTTCTATGGGATGGATGACTGGATTCCGCTCAATGAATATACACGAGAGGATGCTTCCCAGGCCATTGGTTGGGTGGAATTCATTCTTCAACTGGTTAAGAAGGAAATTGCCGGTTCAGAAAAAGAAAATTAGTTTTAAGTTGTTACCTGTATTTCTACTTTGTCTCCGCTGTGTGCCCCGGTTTTTTCCTGTGCATTCCCCTGGTAGAGAGCAATTTCTAAGCATCCGGAACTGTCTGGATGGACGGTGAATAAAGGTGGGGAAACATCCTCGTAAGTCTTGGTATAGAGCCCGGAATATTGTTTTCCGGAGATAGTGAGAGTGAGGGGAGTGTCTATAGCTAAGTTCAATGTGTCCAGGAGACTTTGGGGGAGATTGGTTTCTAAGTTTCCGAAGTGATCGTAGAAGGCAATTTCCCCGGTGATGGTATTTTCGTGGATTTTCGGAGGAGTGATGGGAAGGGTCTGGAGGTGTTCAATGGTGTTTCCCAGTTTATGGAGAGAGAGCCCGCGGGAAAGGTAGGCACTGGCAGGGGCGAAGATATCGCGGCCGTGGAAGGTGGAAGAGGGAATGGGTTTATAGGTGTACTGATGGTTTTGGATTTCCACGCAGTGCTTGGTGCCGTATTGCTCGCAGAGGAGGGTAAAGAGTCCATTGTCGGGTCCTACCAGAAAGGAGGTATTATCCAGTTCCAGGGCTAACGGTTTCCGGGAGGTACCCACTCCAGCATCCACCACCACCAGGAAGATGGTTCCGCGGGGAAAGTCGGGGAATGCGCGGAAGAGGATGTGCATCGCTTCTCGCACCTGGAATGGGGTGATCCCGTGGGTGATGTCGATGATATCCGCCGACGGGTTGATCTGCTTGATGACCGACTTCACCACTCCCACGTAATAGGAGCTTTCTCCCCAATCAGTGAGCAGGGTTATGAAACTCATGACGTTCGCTCCTCCAAACCTGATAGGAACTGGCAGGTTTATCTTTTCCTTGATATTTCTTGTTTTAACTTTTATTAATCTTATGCCGTAGGCTGGTTTTTCACAGCAGTATGATACTACACATTTATGAACAATTTCACAAAGAAGATATTCTTCGATGAATTTTTGCGAAACATTGATGGGTCATGTTGAGCTCTGGTGGAGGGGAAAAAGATTTTACATGAAGATCAACAGGATGAGAGCGGAGAGGAGGGTCATGGATCCGCCGAAAATGAAAGTGCTGGCGGGGCCCAGGATGCTCCAGAGGAAGCCGCCCAGGAGGGAAGCGGGGAAGAGGCCGATGCCCTGCAGGGTGGCGTGAAGTCCGATGATGGTGGCTTTTTTGGTTGCAGGCGAAAGTTCCGAGATCAGGGCTTTGGCTACCCCTTCGGTCATGCCGATGTAGAGGCCGTAGGGGATCATGGCGTAGGCAATGCTGGTGGGATGAAAGCCGATTAGGTAATAGGTGACGGTGTATAGGGCAAAGCCGGTGACCAGGATTCCCTTCCGCCCGATCTTGTCCGAGAGCCATCCGGCCGGGTAGGAGATGAACATGTAGACGACGTTGTAAAAGAGATAGAGGAGAGTGACGCTGGCGGCAGAGAAGCCGATGTCTTTTTCTGATGCTCGGAGAAGGATGAACTGGTCAGAAGAGTTCCCCAGGGTGAAGATGAGGGTAGCCAGGAGGAAGACTTGCAGGCGGCGATCCAGTTCCGAAAAGGTTGAAAAGGAAAGAGGAGAACGGGTGAGTTTCTTGCCGGTGCCGGTTTCGATGGTGAAGAAGAGTACCAGGACTCCCAGGGCGGCCGGGATGAGGCTGAGGATGATGATGGTTCGGAAGGTGGGAAGATAGAAGGAAAGATTTCCGGACTGCTGGGCGGCGTCACGTATGCGGTATAGGAAAAAGAACGTAATGAGTGTTCCGAGAACTGCTCCCATGGAATCGAGGGTACGGTGGATTCCAAAGGCTTTTCCCAGGGATTTGCCTTCTGCTGATTCCGAGATCATGGCGTCACGCGGAGCGGTACGGACACCCTTGCCGAAGCGATCGGAGAATCGCCCGGTGAAAACCATGCCCCAACCCGGGGCAATGTAGAGCAGGATTTTCCCGATCGAGGAAAAAGAATAGCCCATAATAGCCAGGGGTTTCCTCTTCCCGATGTGGTCCGCTAAGGCTCCGGAAAAGACCTTCAAAATAGAGGCAGTGGATTCAGCGACTCCTTCAATCATCCCCAGTACCGCTGGCCCTCCTCCTAATGCGATCAGGTAGAGGGCGATGATAGGGTAGATCATTTCCGAACTGATGTCGGTGAGGAGGGAGGTAAGCCCGGTGATGATGATATTTTTACTCTTGTCGTTTTTGGTCATATTTCTACCTTTCCAGTTTTTCGGGTTAAGCTATAATACTGTGGATTATACAACAACGGGAGCAGATCAAGACATGAAAAGTATGAAGACGAAAGCGCTTATCTCCATTGCCCTCCTGGTGTCGATGGGGAGCGTGCTGCATGTGGTGGAGGGGATGATCCCTTTGCCGAATATACTTCTCCCGGGAGCGAAGTTGGGGTTTGCCAATATCGTGACCCTCATCGCTCTCTATCTCTTCGGGGGAAGAGAAGCGTTCCTGGTGGTTCTGCTGCGCATTTTCTTGGGGAGTCTCCTGGGGGGGAGCTTCCTGAATGTTGGTTTTTTTCTCGCCCTGAGTGGGGGAATGTGTGCGTTTGGTGGATTGGTGCTGGGGAAGAAAGCTCATCTCTCAATCATTGCGGTGAGTATCATCGGGGCTCTTTTTCATAATACCGGTCAGGTGGCGGCGGCGTTTATCTATTTACAGAGTAAAGAGATATTCTGGTATCTTTTGATCCTGCTTCCCTTCGCCCTCCCGGCAGGGCTTTTTATTGGGTATCTCTCCGGCCTCTTCCTCCAATATTGGAATCGGTTTGACCTGATGCTAAAACCAGACTTCCGGGAACTTCATTGGTAAAGCGTTGAAAAAAAGAGTATAATCTCTTACCTGTTGAAACTCGGAAAGTATCCATCCTGCGGGAATGAACATGTCGTATGGTGGTGGGAGTTCCCGGTCCGGTTAACGCGGGGCTCAGTCTATCCGTATCTTGACAATGCAATCCGCTTTCTCTATGGTATTTTGAAAGCGAGAACCTTTTCAGGAGGTTTTTGTTGATGGAGAAGAAAAAAGTTGAGGAGCGAATCATTCTCACCAGGGAGGGGTATCAGAAAGTAGAGGAGGAACTTAAGCAGCTCAAAACAACGAAACGGAAAGAAGTCGCCGAAAAGATAAACCAGGCTCTGGCCTTTGGCGATTTGAGCGAAAATGCAGAATACGAAGAAGCGAAGAATGAGCAGGCCTTTATAGAAGGGCGTATTTTGGTTCTGGAAGAAAAGTTGATGAAGGCGACCATCGTGGATGACAATAATGGGGGGAGCGGATTAACTGGAGGACGCATTCATCTCGGTGCCACTGTTTTACTGGAAAATTTGAACAGTGGGAAACGGATGGAGTATTCCATTGTCGATTCAGTAGGGGCGAATCCTTCTCTCCAAAAGATTTCTTTTGAGTCTCCACTGGCCCAGGCTTTGATCGGAAAAGACCGTGGGGATGAATTTGAACTGAAGGTACCCGCCGGAATGGTCAGATACCGGGTGATTGATATTCGAAAGAAGGAGGAATAGAATCATACCCTATGATGAACAACGATCCGCAGAACATGACCAGTGAATGCGAAATGGAAATGCAGTCTAAAAAGGTTCAGGAACTGCGGGATTCTGGGATTGATCCGTATGGTGTTCCTTTTGATAAAAAGCAGTCGGTACAGGATATCCGTCAGAATGAGCAAGACTCTGTCGATCACCAGGTAAAAGTCAAGATTGCCGGCCGGATCATGGCTTTCCGACGTCATGGGAAGGCTATTTTTGCCGATATCCAGGACCGAACCGGTAAAATCCAGATCTATGCCAAGAAAGACACCCTGGGCGAGAAGCCCTTCGAGGTCTTCAAGGGTTTGGATCTGGGGGATGTGATTGGCATCGAGGGTCAGGTTTTTAAAACCCACAGTGGTGAACTCACCGTCGTGGTGGAGCAATTCGTCTTTCTCAGTAAGTGTCTCCATCCCCTTCCGGAAAAGTGGCACGGCCTCAAGGATGTGGAAATCCGTTACCGTAAAAGATACCTGGATCTGATCATGAATCCCGAGGTCCGGAATATCTTTTATGTCCGTTCCCGGGTTCTCCGGGAGTTGCGGAGTTTCCTCGATGGGCGGGATTTTTTAGAAGTGGAGACCCCCATGATGCAGGCCATCCCTGGTGGAGCCCTGGCCCGTCCGTTTGTCACGTTTCATAATGCTTTAGGGATCGAACTCTATCTCCGGATTGCCCCCGAGCTCTATCTTAAGCGACTTATCGTGGGGGGAATGGAAAAGGTGTATGAGATCAACCGGAATTTCCGCACCGAGGGGATTTCCGTTCGTCATAATCCTGAATTCACCATGCTCGAACTTTACCAGGTCTATGGAAACGTCGAGACCATGATGCAGCTCACCGAAGAAATGATTTCGACCCTGGTTCTCCGTATCCTGGGGACATACCGGGTCACCTGCCAGGGGATGGAGATCGACTTCACCCCTCCCTGGAAGCGTCTCAACCTGCGGGAGATCATTCGGCAGGAGGGCGAGATCGATATCTTGGAAGATTCCATGGAGACCATGAAGAAGACAGCTCATTCCGTCGGGATCCCCTGCGAAGAGACCTGGGACCGTGGGAAATATGTCAACGAATTCCTTGATGTTTTCGTTCAACCTCATCTGGTGAGTCCCACTTTCGTTCTGGAATATCCCATCGAAATTTCCCCTTTAGCCCGGGCTAAGAAAAGCGATCCCCGGGTAGCGGAACGTTTCGAATTGTTTATCGGTAAAGAAGAGTTAGGGAATGCCTACAGTGAGTTGAACGATCCTTTTGAACAGAAGAAGAGATTCATCGATCAGGCGAATAAACGAGAACATGGGGATGTAGAAGCCCATCTGATCGATGATGATTACATTGAAGCACTCGAATACGGAATGCCTCCCACTGGTGGTCTGGGAGTGGGGATCGACCGTTTGGTGATGCTCCTCACTGATTCGCCATCGATCCGGGATGTTATTCTTTTCCCCATCCTGCGACCACGACTTGATTGACAAGCCAGTTTTTTGGTTTATAATAGGAAATGTCAATAATAGTCAAAAGGGGAGGTGGGCTCTTTGTACTCCCTATGTGATTCCATAGAGAAGTATTTTATCCGGCTCATCGACAATTCGATGGGGAAAACCATCACCATTCAGAGGGGCAAGGTGGCGGAAGAGTTTGATTGTGCCCCTTCTCAGATCAACTATGTCTTGACGACCCGATTTAATGTTTTTAAAGGGTATATCGTTGAGAGCCGTCGGGGGGGAAGTGGATATGTGAAAATCCAAAAGATATCCATTGACCGCCTGGAACCGGTGGTGAACTATTTGGAGATGACTGAAAAGGACCTACGAGAGAGTGACGTGGAGGATATCCTCAAATGGCTCGTTCGGGAGGAGTACATTACTCCTCGAGAGGGGTCCATGATGCGTGCCATCATGGTTGATGCCCTGAACAGCTTCGAAACCCCTTCACTGCCTACTTCGAGAGAAAAAAATCAGCTCCGTTCCAGCCTTCTCCGAGAAATGCTCCTCGAGGTCTTGAAAGCCGGGTCGTGAGACAAATGAAATGTCACCTGTGTCAGGAAAAAGAAGCCACTCTGGTGGTCTTCATCGTCGATAAAGAGGAACGAGTGAGGAACAAGCTCCACCTGTGCGAGAGCTGTGCCTCGAAGATTCCTGTTTCCTGCCTGGTATTAGGCCATATTCAATCTTTACCGGACAGGAAGACTGAAGTCGCATCGGAAAAGCGGGATCCGTATCTCGATATGGAGTGCGGCCATTGCCTCACGACGTTTCGGGAATGTTTAGAAAAGGGTTTTTTGGGGTGCTCTCACTGTTATGAGGAGTTTTTCGAGATGCTCCGGGAATCAATCATTCAAAAGCAAACGGAACTGGTTTATCGGGGGAAGGTGCCGCTCCGGTTGTCACACAAAAAGAGAGTGGAACGAGACATCCGGGAGATGAAAAAGGATATTCAACACTGCGTCGATGCCGAGAACTATGAAAAAGCCGAACAGCTCCAGAGAATGGTGAAGCGTTTAGAATCGTTTCTCAAATGAAATTGCTACCCCAGATTCGGAATTTACCCGGAAAGGTGACTTTTTCGGGGGCTACCTCCCTGATTTTCCTGGCTCGCAACGTGGAAGGGGTTCCTTTTCCCCGTCATGCTTCCCCCATTTGGCTGGAAGACATTGTCGTTCAGGTGGAGCGAATTTTCGCAGATCATTTTTCCGGAAAAAGATATAAGTTGATCCATCTGGATGACCTTTCCCCTCAATCACTGGATCATTTTTTCTACGAGGGTTACATTCCACGAGGTGTACTCACCAATCCGCGGGGCTGTGTTCTGATTCATAACGGGATGAAGGGCGTGCTTGTCAATTACGAAGATCATTTCCGGATTTTTTCCATCTCCTCTGATTTTGATCTGGATCGCATTTACCGGGAAGTGGATCGAATCGATAATCTCCTGGAAGAGCACATCGATTACGCTTTTCGGGATGATGTAGGGTATCTCACCTCGTCAGTGGCGCGTCTCGGTACCGGGATGAATGTTTCGTTTTTTATTCATCTGCCGGCCCTGGCTATTTTATATGGGGAAGATCGCTTCGGTCAATGGCTGAAAGACAAAGAATTCAATGTACAGGGGTATCGGGGTGATGATGGAATCGTCGGACATATCTACCACTTTTCCAACCGTTATACTCTGGGAGTATCGGAGAAACAGACCATTGAGATTCTGAAACGATTCGGGGTATCGCTCATCAGCTGGGAAAAACAAATTCGTACGGCATTGCGGAATTCAGTTGCCCGACGGTACGAATTGGAAGATAATATCTATGAGCGAAGTAAACGTCTTTTCCGCTGGGATGATCACAGTGTCAAGGATGTCTTTGATTTTCTTTCTCTCTGGGCACTGGCCTGGCAAGAGGGAATATTTACCCGGAAAAGAGGTTTGAATTTCATAGAAGTGAGCAGGGTTTTACAAAAAATTTGTGCCACTGATCCGGTTTTCAAAAAGGAATGTATTTACGTGTTACGATTTTTCAGAGTCATATCAGGGGAGGACATGCATCATGTTTGAGAGATATACCGAACGAGCCAGAAAGGTCATCATTTTGGCTCAGGACGAGGCTGTTCGTCTCAAGCACAACTACATAGGGACGGAGCACCTGCTGTTAGGTTTATTGCGAGAAAGGGAAGGCATCGCGGCGAAGATACTGGAAAGTCTCGATGTCACCATCGAATCAGTACGAAATGAGTTGGAAGGCTTTATAGAGAAAAACGAGTACCAGGCTTCGACGGAGGTAGCTTTCACTCCTCGTTCCAAGCGAGTCTTGGAATTAGCCCTTGATGAAACCAGGCGTCTGGCCCATAACTATGTGGGTACCGAACACATCCTTTTGGGGATTCTCCGGGAAGGTGATGGGGTGGGGGCACAAATCCTGCGCCGGCTGGGTCTGGATATCGAGACCGTCCGAGCCCGACTGACCCAGATCCTCAACGAGAACAATCAGCAGGACTCCCTCGCCAACTCACCCAACAAGCGGGAGAGTAAAACCCCCATCTTGGATGAGTTCAGTCGGGACCTCACTCACTTGGTGCGGGAGGGGAAACTCGATCCGGTCATCGGGCGGGAGAAAGAAATTGAACGGGTGATCCAGATTCTCAGCCGCCGGACGAAGAATAATCCGGTGCTGATTGGGGAACCGGGAGTAGGAAAGACCGCCATCGTGGAAGGATTAGCCCAAAAGATTATAAAGGGCGAAGTGCATGAGATTTTGAAGAACAAGCGGGTGGTGAGCCTGGATCTCGCTGCGATTGTAGCGGGAACCAAGTACCGGGGTGAGTTTGAAAAGCGGTTGAAAAAGATCATAACCGAGATCGTCCAGACCCGGGAAATCATCCTCTTCATCGATGAAGTGCATACCTTGGTGGGTGCTGGGGCAGCGGAAGGGGCCATTGATGCGGCCAATATACTCAAACCGGCTCTGGCCAGGGGGGAACTCCAGGCGATCGGAGCCACCACCATTACCGAATACCGGAAATATATCGAAAAGGATTCGGCGCTGGAAAGACGTTTTCAGCCGGTGCATGTGGATGAACCATCAGTGGATACCACTGTGCAGATACTCCGTGGCATCAAGGAGCGGTATGAAGAACATCACCGGGTGGATATCACCGATGAGGCCATCGAATGTGCGGTGAGCCTGTCGCAGCGCTACATCTCCGACCGGTTTCTTCCTGACAAAGCCATTGACGTGATGGACGAAGCCGCCAGCCGGGTTCGTCTCCGGGCTACCATATTACCGGAAGATCTGAAACAGCTGGAAAAAGAAATCGAAGAAACCAAACTCACCAAGGAGACGGCGGTGAAGCAGCAGGATTTTGAAGAAGCCGCCCGGTTACGAGATTTAGAAGATCAGCTCAAACGGAAGTACCGGAAAAACAAGGATGACTGGATGCAGCAGGTCGATACCATACGACCGATGGTGACCGAGGAAGACGTGGCCACCGTGGTGGCGAACTGGACCGGGATACCGGTTTCCCGTCTTGCCATCGAAGAAAAACAGCGTTTGGTGAATATGGACGAAGAAATTCACCGGCGTTTGATCGGCCAGGAAGAAGCCGTAAAGGCAGTCTGCCGGGCCGTTCGGCGTTCCCGGGCGGGTTTGAAGGACCCTCGTCGTCCCATCGGTTCCTTCATCTTCTTGGGTCCTTCCGGGGTGGGAAAGACCGAGCTGGCCAAGGCTCTCTCCGAATTCATCTTTGGGAAGGAAGATGCTCTCCTCACCTTAGATATGTCGGAGTATATGGATAAATTCACCGTCTCACGGCTGGTAGGTTCCCCTCCGGGTTATGTAGGATATGAAGAAGGGGGACAACTGACCGAAAAAGTCCGGCGGCGGCCCTATTCCGTCGTTCTCTTCGACGAAATTGAAAAAGCCAGCCCGGAGATTTTTAATATTCTCCTTCAGATTTTGGAAGAAGGACGACTTACTGATGCCCAGGGTCGAATGGTGGACTTCAAGAATACCATCATCATCATGACCTCCAATTTGGGTGCCCGGATGATCTCATCGAATGTGAACATCGGTTTCGGCGAAAAGTCTGGTGAAGGGTTGACCTATAACGAAATGAAGCAAAAAGTGATGGAAGAGGTAAAGCGGGTGTTTGTCCCGGAATTTTTGAACCGGGTGGATGAAGTCATCGTTTTCAAACCCTTGAAGCAGGAGGAAATCGAGAAGATTGTCGACTTGCTCATGAACGAAACGGTCAAGCGGCTTCGGGATCAAAATATGGATATCGAACTCTCCCCGGAAGCCAGAACCAAAATTGCTCAAGGGTACGATCCCAACTTTGGAGCCCGTCCGCTCCGCCGGGCCATCCAGCGATTGGTGGAGGATCCCATCTCGGACTCGATGTTGCGCGGGTGCTTTAAAAGTGGGGATCGAATCTTCGTGAGTATGGAAGACCAGTCGTTGCGCTTTACCAAAATTCTTCCCCTCGAGCTGTCCTTGAAGAATTAGGGTGAAAAGTAAAGAGTATGTCTGTCAGAGTTGCGGGTATCCCACCCCCAGCTGGTTTGGGAAGTGTCCCCAGTGTGGCGGGTGGAATACTTTTTTAGAACGGATTCCCACCTCTCGCCCCGAGAAAAAACCCCCTTCTCCCTCCGGAAAAAGGCCAGTTTCATTAGAAGCCATCAGTGAAAAAGAAATGACCTCCGATACCCGTTTTCCCAGCGGGATTTCGGAGGTGGACCGGGTTTTGGGAGGGGGTATTGTGGAGGGGTCGCTTTCTCTATTGAGTGGTGACCCGGGGATCGGGAAATCGACTCTCCTCCTGGCCATTGCCGGGGGAGTAGCCCGGGCTGGGAAAAAGGCGGTGTACATCAGTACCGAGGAATCGCTTCACCAACTTTTTATTCGCATCCAGCGACTCCATTTTCCCCGGTTTCCCAACCTTTTCGTCTTTTCCACCGACCAGTTTGGTGATGTGGAATCAGCAGTGGATACGGTTCATCCCGACCTCATGATCGTTGATTCCATCCAGAATCTTTCCATCGAAGAAGTGGAGTCGCTTCCGGGAAGCATCACCCTGATCCGGGATTTGACCCTCCGTTGCATGGAGATCTCCAAAAAGAGAAACGTTGCCCTGTTCCTGGTCGGGCATGTCACCAAGGAAGGGACGGTGGCGGGACCGCGTACTCTGGAACACTTAGTGGACGTGGTGCTCTACTTAGATGGAGAACCCCAGGGTCCCCTGCGTATCCTGCGGAGTGTCAAGAATCGGTTTGGTTCCACCCAAGAAGTAGGATTGATGGAAATGAAAGAAGAGGGTTTGGTGGAACTTGCCAACCCCTCGCAGTTCTTTCTGAATGAAGAAAATACCAGCAACAGTGGTACCGCCCGGACGATCCTGGCCGAAGGGCGGCGGGCCATCCTTCTCGAGGTTCAATCCCTGGTGAACCAGTCTTATCTCGATTTTCCCCGCCGGGTGAGTGTGGGCATGGATGTGAACCGGCTTCATCTCTTGGCGGCAGTCGTGGAGAAGAGACTGCGGGTGCGTTTCTCCCACCAAGACATTTACCTCAATATGACCGGGGGGATGAAAGTCACCGAAACCGTCCCCGACCTCGCCATCTGTTTCAGCTTAGTCTCCTCCCGGCTGGAAAAGCCTATCAGCAAGGACACCGTCTACCTGGGGGAGGTGGGGTTAGGAGGAGAGATCCGTCCGGTCTATCTCTTTGAGATGCGAATCCAGGAAGCTCTCCGTATGGGGATTCAGCGCGTTGTCACCTCTCACTGCCATTCGAAAAAGAGGCCCAGGAATCTTCCCTCCACCCTGGAAATCGTGGGATACGATACTCTCTGGAACGCCTGTCAGAAGGAAGGGCTGGTGTGAAAGATGGTGAAAAGTGAGAAGTGAGAAGTGAGAAGTGAAAGATTGGGGAATTAGGAAAGACAGGGAGAAGGGTGAGGGGGGAAAGATTCAGTGCGAGATGGTATAATCAGACAAATGGCCAAGATAGAATTATTATTGAAACATAATTTCATTTCCTATGGAGTGAGAGGAGGTTTGTTATGTCAAAAAGTGAGGATTGGTGGATGGTTCCGCTGACCGGAATAGTTTTTATTGCCCTTTTTTTTATTTATCGAGCAGTCAAGACGTCCCTGGATAGTAGCGCCTGGTTACAAATCATTCTTCTGACCACCATTTCTGGAATCATCTTTTTCTTCCTTAAGAAATTTGCCGGCTTTTTTCTCATGGAAAAAATGAAAAAATTCTCTTTCATTTTTAATCAGATGTCTGCTATCGATATGTTGGTTGCCTTAGG
>JAPLGF010000312.1 GCA_026390275.1 Candidatus Atribacteria bacterium | reverse complement strand
ATTTTTACCCCGTTTTTTCATGTTTATTCCCGGGTCTATACGAAAGTCATCGAACCGCTGGTGGATCCTTCCGAGAAAATCTTGATTTTTGCTCCCCACCCGGATGATGAGATCCTGGCCTGTGCGGGAGTCATCCAGCAGGCGGTGGCTGCCGGGAAAACGGTCAAAGTGGTCTTTATCACCTCCGGGGATAGTTTTGGGGCTGGTTATGCCGGCCAAAAAGGGGAACCGAATGACATCCAAAAGATCGAGCTGGGGTACCTGCGGCAAAGCGAAGCCGCCGAAGCCGCCCAGATTTTGGGGCTATCCAAAGAAAACATCATCTTCCTGGGGTATCCCGACCGGGGAATGGATAAGATGTGGTGGGTCTATCGTTCCTGTGAAAAAACCTTTCTCTCTCCCTATACTAAAAGGGACACCTCTCCCTACCTGAGTAGTTTCACCATCTCTTCTCCCTATTGCGGAGATCAGGTGGTGCAGGATATGGAGGAAATCCTGGATTCCTTTAAACCCGGTACCATTTACCTTCCCCATCCGGCCGATCTACATTCCGACCATCATGCCACCTACTGCTTCGTCAAGGAAGCCCTGGAAAAAATGCGGGAGAAGGGTTCCCCCTGGGTCCAGAATGTTCACGAATATCTCTACCTGGTGCACTTCGGGCGCATGAAGTGGCCACCGTTGTGGGGGTACGATCCCCGTTCCTGGCTCTATCCTCCTTCCCAGCTCCTCGCCACCCGGAACTGGACCGGTATTGATCTCACTGATCACGAAATTAACAAAAAGAAGGATGCGGTTGAGAGGTATCGGAGCCAGGAACTCATCATGGATTCTCTCTTGGCCTTTGTGAAGCGGAATGAAAATTTTGCCATCGATGTGGATTATTCGCTTCCTCCCCAGGGAAAGGTGGTGATTCCGGATTCCCGGAATGAATTCACCGTCTCCCGCATGGTGGGGGGGGGAGACCTTCGCCAGATGGAAGTGGAACGGAACCAGGAGAATATAACGTTGCGGCTTTTTTTTGATTCCGGTATCCCCTTACGGGCTCGTTACCGCTTCTACCTGGTCGGTTACCGGGATGGCCAGCTGATCTTCCGGGAGAGTTACCTGATTCTGGAAGAGAAACGGGTGGTCAAAATCCAGGGGGATTATATTGATCCCCATCCGGTGGTGAGCCGGGGAGAAGGATTCATAGCCCTGACCTTTCGTTTTGATCACCGTCCCCTTCCAGCAGCCATCTTTGTCAGCGCTGATTCCTCGTTGCAATTCAATTATATTTTAGATCGTCTCCCCTGGAGCTTGGTGACAGTGGAACCCGATAGAAGCGATATACTGCCCTGAAAATGATGTTGATCGCTAAGAATCTCTCCCTTGGGACAAAGGGGGGAAAGGGGGAGGTCAGCCCCGGCGGAGGAGGGTGATGATGTACTCTCTTTCCGGATGGTGGGTCACGCTCTCCGAGATCAGCTGGAAACGGCCACTTTCCTGATAGAGGTCATGGATGATCTTCCCCGACGGGTAAAAATGACACATCAACAGGTAGCCTCCCGGGCGGAGATGCCGCCAGAACTTCTCTTCTAAGGAAAGGAGAACGTTTCTTCCCCCTAAGTAATAAAGAATTTCCGACGTGAGAATGAGATCAAAGGTTCCCCCCCCGTCTTCCCGGGTGATATCAAGCTTTCTTGCCTGGAATCGCTCTCCGTATGCTTTCAGCCTCTCCGTTGCCCGCTGCAGAGCCGTTTCGGAAATGTCCACCCCGTAAACGGTCTTCCCTTTTTCCAAAAGCAACCGGGTAAAGACCCCCTCGCTGCATCCCACCTCCCAGATAGAAGAGGCATCATACGGGACAGCGTCGAGGGTTTTTTGATATTTCTCCTTCTCAAAAAGATTTTGTTGATAATTCCAGGGATCCGGTTTGCTTTGATAGAGTTCTTCAAAATGTTTCCCGGTGAAATAACGAGGAAGGAAAGGAGTGAAAACCCTCCACCCGAAATTTTCTGACCATGATTTGATTCTTTTCTTTAATGTAGTGACGCTTTTCTCCATCGACCTCTCATCCTTTACGGAAGCTGATCACCCATTTTTCTTTCCGGTATCATACCATACTCCCGGGACCTTCTGACCTGTTCAGAGAATGGTATAATGAAGGTTAAGTCATCAGTTCACCGTTCACAGAATTTTCGGGGAAAAATACCCCAAAAACAAGGAGACTGCGGTATAATAAAGAGTAGTATTGTGAAGGAGTGAAAACTATGAAAAAGGATTCCGTCATATTCATTGGAGTTCTCGTTTTGATTGTCACTCTGGTTTTACCCGCTTTCGCCCAGGAAACCGTCGTCTCACCTTTGGTGAATG
>JAPLGF010000052.1 GCA_026390275.1 Candidatus Atribacteria bacterium | reverse complement strand
GACGATGGTACCCGCTTCCAGGGAGAGAGCTCCGGCCGGACAGGTCTCCACACATCTTTGGCATTTTCGGCAATAACCGATGGTCACTAACCTTTTCTTCTTCCGATCGATACACTTCTCCTTGATTTCCTGGGGAATGGGTTGATTATCGAAGAGCCGGAGATGATATTCCAGTTCCACATCTCTCACCACTCCAATTGCAATCGAGCTGATCTCTCGGATATTTCTCACAAAGGTGATGGCGTCAGAAATACGGTCGATACAGTGCCCACCGGCCAGCACCTTCATGGCATAAATCCCTTTCCCATGGTGGTACGCCTTTTTAATGGCTTTGATCATGCTGGCGGTGTTTCCCCGGATGATACCCATCCCATCAAGGTTGATTATGGGGAATATTACATCGATGCCGGGTATTTCCGCGGCCGTTTCTACTACATCAACCGCATGAGTGGAGATGCCAATAGCTTGGATCAATCCTTTTTTCTGATATTCTTTCAGACACTGGAACGCTCCCTTCCTTTCTTCAAAAACTGTCGGGGTGGCCCGGGCGGCATGGAGATGGAATATATCGATCGAATCTCTTCCCAGCTGGTGGAGGGCAGTGGTGATGCTTTGCTCCATGTCTTTATAGCTCGTGGCTGTTGACTTGGTGGCGATCACTGCTTCCGGGAAATTGCCGAGGGCGGAGCGGAGATAATCGTAGGTTTGGTAACTTTCTGCGGTATCAAAAAAACGGACTCCATTCTCCCAGGCTTTTTGGATGAGGTGAACCCCATCATCATGAGAAACCTGAGCCTGAAGTGGTCCCATGGGAAGTGTTCCGAAGCAAAACTCGGTCACCCAGAGATCCAGTTTTCCCATCCTCGTTCTTTTCATTTTTCCCGCCATCCTTTCGGTGTTGCGTCCCCTTTGTCCTTTCCAGTGGGAATAGTATTGGTTCATCCTGTGATGAGGCAGTCTTTCCTGACGTCAATATTTTTCGTGGAAAACGGTACGTTTGATCAATCTGAGAATTGATCTTCCCCCGATTTTCCACGGTTTCATCATCAACCAGGCGATGGAAAAATCCAGATTATTGTAGCACTTTTTCCACTTTCCTACCCTGAAAATGCGTTGTTGAGTTGGTAAATACCGTGAATCGTGAGTCGTGAATCGTGAATCGTAAAA
Source organism: Candidatus Atribacteria bacterium (assembly GCA_026390275.1). Lineage (GTDB taxonomy): Bacteria > Atribacterota > Atribacteria > Atribacterales > Atribacteraceae > JAPLGF01. The sequence goes on along the minus strand of JAPLGF010000052.1, from coordinate 4,688 downwards.
ACCGGGGAATTGGGGAATTGGGGAATTGGGGAATTGGTAAGGATCGTGAGTCGTTTATGCTGTCATCCTGAGCCCTGGTATTCTGAGGGCGTGAGGATCTCATCCTTACATCTGTTCCAACTCAACAACTCAACAACTCAACGTTTTTTGAAAAGATGGGGAGTTGGCATGGTTGTCTACTCACGGTGAAGACCCCCTTTTTTTTGGGTCATCATGATATAATTAAAAAAAGTTCATTTTGAATTGAGCGGGTGGGGTTATGCTTCAGGCGGAGAATTTAAAAGTATCGGTGGATGGCGAGATCATCTTGCAGGATGTTAATCTCCCGGTCGGCGATGGTGAAGTCCATATTTTACTGGGTCCGTCCCGTTCCTGCGGTTTGACCAAAGAAGAGTCGCTTTCTCTTATTACCAGAGGATTTCTGGATGTGGATATTCCGGGAATCCCGCCGGCTTTAAAAAAATATATGGAAGAAATTGTCAAAATAACTTCTCGCGAAGTGATGTAGAGGTTTCCTGTTTGGGTGTTCAAGCCTATATTCTCATCCAGGTGCAAACCGGCAAAGCACAAACCTTAAAAAAAGAAATTTCCCAGTATTCCTGGGCCCTGCGAGTCGATCGGATAATGGGTCCTTTTGATATTGTTGCCCTGGTGGAAGCAGAAAATAACCGGGAAATTGGGGATACCATTCTTTGTGACATCCACTCCCTCCAGGGAGTGAAAAGAACCCTGACCTGTCCGGTCATATAAATACAGGGGTGATGATGAAAACTCGTTCTTTTACCTTCCTTCTGCCGCAAGAAATTCTGTTGGGTCCGGGAAAAGGAAAAGAAACCGGAAAACTGGTTTCCCCCATCGGCCGGAAGGCTTTCATTGTGACCGGGAAACATTCTGCCCGTCAAAATGGGATTTTATCGGAGGTCTGTTCTTCCCTGACCGAGTCTGGCATTCTCTATACCGTTTTTGATGACGTGGAACCGGAACCTTCCTTGGAAACTGTCGATAGGGGTTTAATAAAAGCGAGGGATGAAAATATCGATATGGTGATTTCCTTGGGGGGAGGAAGTGCGCTCGATTCTGGTAAAATCATCGCCGGGCTCCTGGGGAATGGGGAGAGCGTGCGCCCCTTTTTTGATGGTGCGACATTACCCTCACCTGGAAAACCCTGGATTGCCATGCCCACAACCGCCGGCACGGGTTCGGAGATGACCAGCAATTCCGTTCTCACGGATTACAGGCGGAAACTGAAGAAAAGCGTCCGCTCTCGTTTTCTGGTTGCTCGGATGGTCATCATTGACCCGCTCTTTACTAAGTCTATGAACCCCTTTACCACGGCAGTGAGTGGGATCGATGCCCTGGTGCAAGCGATCGAAGCGTATACCAGTCCCCATGGCAATCCGGTGAGTGATGTCCTTTCCCTGGAAGCGGTCAAAATATTATGGTATCATCTTCCTTCGGCTGTTGATACCGGAGAACAAATCGAATACCGCGAGTTTGTTGCCAAAGGAAGTATGATGAGCGCGATGGCTTTCGCCAATTCCTCCTCTGGTCTCGCTCATGGTTTTTCACACATTATTGGGCCGGCATTTTCCATCGCCCATGGAGAGGCATGCGGAATGCTCCTTTCCCATGTCATTCGATATAATGCCCAGGTTATGGTGCAAAAATATTCTGTCCTGGCAGATGCTCTCTCCCTGTCTGGGGAAAATGAGAAGGAAAAGGTGGAATCCTTCGCCCTTGCCTGGGAAGATGTAATGAGAAAGGTACGATTGCGGACCCGGCTCCGGGAGTTCGGGGTGAGTGAAGAAATGTTGGCAGGGGTCATCCGCGAGGATAATATCGGGAAAAATATTTTAGATAATCCCCGGCCATTTTCCCGGGAGGGAATGGTTGATTTCCTGAAAGAGGTGGTGTGAGAATCCAATATTTACCCGAGAGGGGAGGGGGATAGAAGGCATGGAAATAGTACGAGAAAAAGAAAAATATTTTCGCCAGGGAGATTGGGGGATCAAGTATCTCTTCCGCGGTCCCCGTATTGATTGGGGAATTGTCTCTCTTCTTCCGGGGAAAAAAATGGGAACCCATTACCATCGGGAAGTGGAAGAAGCTTTTTACATTTTAGAAGGAAGTGGGATCTTAACGGTGGACGGGGAAGACTTTCCAGTGGAATCCGGGATGGCTATTCAGCTGAAACCGGGGGAAAAACACGACCTCCGGAGTGGAGAGGGTATTTCTCTAAAAGGTCTTTTTATCAAAGTTCCCTATCTCCCGGATGATAAAGTGGATGGTTAAAGGCCATCATTCAATTTCTCGGGGGAAGGATAATGAAAAAATTTGCTTTTTCCGATATGATAGAACAGACAACCATGATAGTTTTTGATACCATCGGGAGAGAGGGAAAATTATCCTTTTTTTGAAGTTCCTCAAGTTGGCCGGTCAGAACGACGGTTGGGGGGTGAGTGAATGAGAGAGGTACTTGATCAAATTGCCGGATTGTTGGCGGTTTCTGCCCGGACTGCTCCCAAGTCGGGTGGTAAGGATTTTGTCAATATTGTCATCCTGCGAAAAGATGATGTTATGAAATTAGGAAACGCGATGGTGCAATATGGAGAAGAAAAGAATATTCCCGGTTTTATCCGTGATGGGAAGAACGTTCTGGATTCCGATGTGGTCGTGCTGGTGGGAATTAAAGATGCGGCTGTGATGAATCTCAACTGTGGCGCCTGTGGTTTTGATACCTGTGCTGAATTGCAGGCTTACGAAAAACGTGAATTCAAGGGGCCTCAGTGTATGTTTCGGCTTCTCGATTTAGGTATTGCCCTGGGTTCCGCCGTGAAAACAGCCTCTTTACTGAATGTGGATAACCGAATCATGTATCGAATTGGAGCATTGGCCCGCAAGATGGGTCTCACCCAGGACGATGTGGTCATGGGGATTCCACTTTCCGCACAGGGTAAAAACATTTATTTTGACCGAAAAGGGTAGAGGAGGATGTATATAGGGTATGTTGAGAATTCAGGATATCATTGGATTGATACTGGCCATTTTAATTGTTGCCATTCTCATCAGCATCATCCTTATTCTTCGTGAGAGTTCCCGGGAGAGAAAGCTGTGGAAGGAAGAAAATGAAGATTTTGAAGAAGAACCCAAGATCAAAAAGCGTCTTTTTATTGAAAAAAAGATAAATATAAAGAAATCACCCCCGGTGATTCCTTCTTCCCAGGAGGGAGCGAATAAGGAGCTGGAAGAAAAGCGGAAGTGGCTGAGCATTCCCCGGGAACGAGAAAACGTGGCCGAGGAATCGAGGATGAAAAAAGAGGCTGTTCCTGCTTCCGAGGAAAAAATGACTATCTCGGAAAAGGTACCTATTTCTTCGTTCAAAATAAGCAAGGAGACCAGTGGTGAACCCAAGATTATTCCCAGAATCCCCCTGATCGAGCAGAAAAAGACGCGGGAACCTCGGCAGGCTATCCTGGAAAGAGGTTTGAAGAAGTTACAAGAAGCGAATATCGATATGAAGAATGTCAAAGTTGTTTTAACCGAGGATGTCGTCGATTTTTTACCCCGGTTATGGGACGTTATGGAAAAAGCTCAATCCGGACAGCCGATTGGAGATATTGTCGTCACTATAGTTTTTAAGGGTATTCCGGGAATGTCCAGCGAGGAAGTCATTGATCAATACCGTTCCGGCGATGTCACCGTGGTTGATAAGTTAGAGGCGCGGATCCGGGCCGAGGAAGGTCAGGACGAATTTCCCGTCGCCGCACTCCATGTTTCCCATTTTCAGGTATTAGAACTTGACAAATTGTTAAAAAACGGAACCCTTTCCCCGGAAGAATACGAGTTGTTAAAAGCGGTTAAATTTGTGGATCGAACCACTAAAAAAGATTTTGCCCGGGCGGTTTATGCCAGAATTATGAATGAAGCCTGATCGACCGGGAAGAGATGATGGATGGTTTGAAGATGGGGAAATGGGGAGAGGGAAAGGCGAGGGGGTCCTGGGTTTACGTTGAGGGAAGATGATGAAACGCCATCGAACAAAAAAAGATATCCTTCCCACCTGGGTGAGGGATGTTGACCTCGGGCAGCGTCAGACCTGGGATGTAACCTGGGTCGTCGTGGCTCTTTTCTGTGGGTGGTTTCTTCTCATCCTGTTCTTCGGATATATGTATTACCCCTCTCCGCATCATGATTTTTATGTTTTTGAGAGGGTGGAAAGCGTGCTCCATCAGTAGGTTTCTCCTCGTTTTCCTGCTCGGTGAATATGTTATAATATCTCCGTGAAGAGTGTTTTTGCATCCCTGAAAAACCAGCCTACGACATAAGATTTAAAAATGAAAAAATAACAACCAATCAGATAATCGTTTTTGTTTTTTGGCATTGAGAAAAGAGGCACTTCAGGTTTTTTCTCGATGAAAAAATATGGGGGGGTGTTGGTTTGAAGAACTGGTCTTCGTTACTTCTGGCGGTGATTGCCATCGTTCTTTCCGGGGTCATTTGTTATCAATATTTTTCTGTCCGATCCAATGTGAGCATTTACTCAGAACGGGTCACCTCGGTAGAAGGCGAGTTAAAGATACACAATGAGACACTGTTGGATATTTCTAAACGGCTTTCATCTTATCCTGATTTTCCAGCCTGGGAAGAGCGGCTCCGGGCTTTTGAGACGACGATGGGAGGAATGCAGA
>JAPLGF010000333.1 GCA_026390275.1 Candidatus Atribacteria bacterium | reverse complement strand
GATTTTTCACCATCCACATGGTAGTGGCATCTACGTGAGCGTAATCAGTTTTGATATCGGGATAGTCCGGCGCCACTTCGTGAAACGTCCGTTCCCACAGATCGAAAGCATAGGTGAGGACGTTGGTTTTTCCACAGAGAGTCAGTTTTTTTCCTTTATTTCTCTTCCTGGTATATTCAAAAGCATAGCGGATGCAGCGTTCCACACCCATACGAGTGTTGATGGATTCTTGAATGGCCACTTCGTTTTTAGTCCCCTTCCGCAAGAAGCCCCCGGAACCGACATATAGTCCTTCCGTGTTCTCCCGCACCACCACGAAATCAATATCCGCCGGACCTTTGTCCTGAAGGGGAGTCCATACATGGGGGTATAGTTTAACCGGGCGAAGGTTGATGTACTGGTCCAGAGCGAAACGGAGTTTTAAGAGGATTCCTTGTTCTAATATTCCTGGCTTGACCTCCGGATGGCCGATGGCTCCTAAGTAGATGGCATCTAACTTTTTTAATTCGTCGAAAATGGTCACTGGAAGGGTTTCACCAGTTTTTTTATAATGTTCACCACCAAATGGATAGTCGACGATGTCATAGGAAAATCCGTACTTTTGTGCTGCCGCGTGCAAAACCTTCCATCCTTCCCGGATGACTTCCGGACCGGTTCCATCCCCAGGTATGACTCCAATTTTGTATTTTTCCATTTGTCTCTCCTCTCTTTATTTGGTAAGAAAGAAATCCCGCTTATAGAAGACAAAATAGACAATCGCGCCATTTCCGGCACCAGCAAGGGATGAAAACATAAGTACTTGACCTGGCCGCGGGGAACATCGAATTCCCCTTGCTCCCCTTTATCCAACCAAAGGGGGAGACTCCTTGGTGTCATTATACGTGACTTTGCTTTCACGGTAAAGAAATCAAATTGCCAGGTGGGGTTTTATGGAGGTGATTTCATGCTTGACATGAAAAAGAATATTCCTTTATAATTATTTAGTAACCATTTTTTCTAATGGAAAATTTGAAGGAAGGGAGGTGAAGGGAAGTTTTTCCAATCTACCCTTTTTGCATTTGTTTGGGCGGAAGACGATAGTACGTACAATTTAAGGAGGGGTAAATGATGAAGAGAAGCCTTGTTTTATCGGTTCTACTGCTGGTGATTTTCGCTGCCTCTTTAGCCTACGCAGACGTCACCGTAACTAACACCTCGGGAGAAAAAATAACCTTTACTGACGATGAAATCGGTACCATTGCTACTTCGGAGAAGAAACCCTTCGAAGGAGTTACGGTCTCGGTTACTGTGAACTAGTCCGGGCCAAAGGGTGGTATTTCGGGACCCCTGTATGAATGGCGCGATGCCTGGGAAAAGCTTTCCGGGGCCAAACTCGATATTGTGGAAATCCCCTATGCCCAGCATTATCAGAAAGTCTTTACCGATCTTATGACCGGTACCGGTCAGTATGACGCTTTCTTCTGCGGTGCAGATTGGTATGGGGAATTGATTGCCGGAGACTACATTATTTCCATTGATGACCTCATGAAGGACCCTCGCTTCCCCAAGTGGGCTTCGGATTCTCTTGCTCCATCGATCAAAAACCTGTACACCTGGGGCGGAAAATGGTACGGTACTTTTAATGATAGTGATGGCCAGACCCTTTATTACCGTAAAGACATCCTCTTGAACCTCGACAACCAGAAAAAATTCAAAGAGAAATATGGGTACGACTACAATACTCCTCCCAAAACCTGGCAGGAGCTTTATGATGTCTCGGAATTTTATAACGGTTGGGATTGGAATGGAGATAAAGAACCCGATTCCGGGATAGTCATGCACCTCAAGGTGGGAGCCCAGGGGATGTACCATTATGTTTCGCTTTCTGCCCCTTTCTGCCTTTTGCCAGGCGACAAAGTAGACAAATATCATAACGTATATTGGTTTGACCCCGAAGACATGACCCCTCTCATCAACGATGAAGGCCATGTGAAAGCTCTGGAATTCCAGTTAAAACTTCAAAAAACCGGTCCTGATGCCCAGGTGGCCTGGAGCTTGGGTGAAGCCTGGGATTATTTCCTGAGGGCCAAGGCCATTTACTGTTTCTCTTGGGGGGATGTGGGTTCTCTGATACAGGATGAATCCCGTTCTAAGATCAAAGGAAAAATGGGGAATTCCATTCTTCCAGGGAACAACGAAGTGTTTGACCGTTCACAAAACACATTCATCAAGATGGATCCTCCTAACGTGTGGGGGAATACCACCGGTGGTTCTTGGCACGGAGTGATTTCTACGCTTTCCAAGAACAAGGAAGCCGTATATCACCTCCTGGCTTTCCACGCAACAAAAAAAATCAGCCTCTGGAATATTACACGTGGTTGGACCGGCGTGAACCCCGGTGCGCGGTTCCAGTTCCTTCCTCCCGAGGGTGATGGGAAAATTGAAGATTACGTATCACAGGGATGGAATGCAGATGATGCCAAGGAGTATCTGAAAGGCGAACAGGAAAACTTTTTTGCCAAATACATCGCTCCTTATCTGCGTATCCCGGGCGGGAACGAATACTGGGTAGCCTTGGACCGGCACCTTTCTGAAGCATATACCGGCCAGGTGAGCGCCAAGGAAGCGCTGGATCGTACAGCCAAAGACTGGGACGAGACCACTAACCGTATAGGGAGGGAAGAGCAGTTGAAGTCCTACCAAAGCGCCATAGGGTACACCAAATAATTTTTTAATCTTTTTGGAATTTTCAGGGAGGGCGAAATGAAAAGTCCTCCCTGAAAGGAGGATTTCAGGTGAGCGCCCTCAGGTCCCGGAAAATAAAGTACTTTTTTATTCTACCCTCCATTATCTGGGTTTTAGCTTTTACCATTTTTCCTCTCTTTTACTCTCTGGGGTTGAGTTTTTTTAAGGTACGCCTGGGAAAACCCACTCATTTTGTGGGTTTGGCCAATTTTGAGCGGATTATCAACGACTACAAACTTGTAAACTCCCTAAAAGTTACTCTCCTCTATGTAGCCATCACCGTGACAGTGCAAATCGTCCTGGGGATTCTCCTTGCCCTTTTGTTCCACCAGGAAACGAAGGGGAAATCCATTTTACGGGCTCTCATGATTCTCCCCATTTTTTGTACCCCGGTGGCAGTAGGTTATCTGGGTCTCACCATTTTTTATGAGGAAGGCGGACCTTTAAATAGCTTTCTCATGAGCCTGTTCGGAGCCAAAATTCCCTGGCTTTCCCATCCGACCTGGGCATGGGTGGCCGTATTGCTCCTGGATATCTGGCAGTGGACACCCTTTTGTTTTTTAGTCATCCTGGCTGGTCTGCAATCACTATCAGAAGAGATATATGATGCCGCCTATATCGATTCTTCTTCGGAATGGGAAATATTCCGAAAAATCGCCCTTCCCATGATACAGCCCGTGGTCATCATTGTATTGCTTCTGCGCCTTATTGAATCCTTCAAGATTTTTGATGTCATTTTTAGTTTGACGGGTGGAGGTCCCGGAACAGCTACGGAGGTTTTTTCCCTTTATACCTACCGGACCGGCCTTCGCTTTTTTGACTTTGGTTATGCTTCGGCCCTTTCGTATCTTTTACTGGCAATTGTCATGATCATCATCAACCTTTTCTTTAAGAGAATTCGAGCGGTCTATGAATAGGAAAAGAGGCCAAAAAAATGGGTGTTGTCAAAAAAAGATCTCCAGCTGGAGTTTTCATTCGGTATCTTTTGATTATGGTTGTAGTCACCTGGGCTCTATTTATCCTTTATTGGGGAGTGGTGACCTCCCTGAAGCCCCCGGCTCAAACCTTTACTATTTCCGGAATTTCCATTCCTTTTGTCCAATTCATCCCCACACTGGACAACTGGCGAACCGAGCTTTATACTCGTGAAAGTAAAGCAGCCTTGCTCAACAGTATCGTCGTTGCCCTCGCGGCCACGGTCATTGCCATGGCCCTGGGTATTCCTGCCGGGTATGCTTTGTCGCGTTTTCAGTTCCGGAAGATGAAAAATAAAGATCTCACGGTGTGGTTTTTGTCCCAAAGGGTTCTACCCCCGGTGGCAGTGGTTATTCCCTTTTTTCTCATCATGAGATTTTTTCACCTATTGGATAATGTTTTTGCCCTCATCCTGATCAACGCGACCTTCACCCTGCCCTTTGCTGTGGTGATTTCCCGACAGACCTTTCAAGAATTGCCTATTGAATTGGAAGAAGCGGCCACGGTCGATGGGTGTTCGGATTTTGAAGCGTTCTGGAAAATTGCCCTACCGCTCTTGACCCCCACCCTGGTGGCGGTAGCCGCTATTTGTGTGGCATTTACCTGGAATGAGTTTCTTTTTGCACTTTCCTTAACTTCTATAAAGGCCAGGACTTTCCCGGTCTATTTGGCTGGAGCTGAGGACACAAGAGGGGTACAGTTCTGGTTTATTGCCACCCGAACTATTTTGGCCATGGGACCTCCAACGGTTTTAGCGCTCTTTATTCAAAAGTACATCGTTCGGGGTCTGACTTTTGGTGCCGTGAAAGGATGAAGAAACATTGCCTAAAATATTGGTGACCGGAGGAGCGGGTTTTATCGGTTCCCATGTGGTCGATGTCTACCTTCGTTCTGGGTACGATGTCGTGGTGGTTGACAGTCTATCCACGGGGAGGCGCGAGAATCTCAATCCACACGCCAGGTTTTACCAGATAGATATACGGTCAACTGCTGAAATAGATGACCTCTTTCAAAAGGAACAATTTGATTCTGTCAACCATCATGCGGCGCAGATCAACCTTCGGCGGTCGGTGGAGGAGCCTTTTTTTGATGCCTCGGTCAATATTTTGGGGACCATTAATCTCTTGGAAATGTGTAAAAAATACCGGGTAAAAAAATGTATTTTTGCCTCGACAGGTGGGGCTATTTATGGTGAACCACCACAGATTCCTGTCGATGAAAATGTTCCTGCGGAACCCCTCTCTCCGTATGGAATCGCCAAGCGTTCGGTAGAACTTTATCTCGCATATTACCGCGTTATCTGGGGGCTGGACTCGATTGTTCTCCGCTACGGAAATGTCTATGGACCTCGTCAGGATCCCCTGGGCGAAGCGGGAGTGATCGCTATCTTTTGTGGGCGAATTCTTAATAACCTTCCCTGTGTCATTTTTGGTGATGGAAGGAAGACCCGGGATTATGTCTTTGTGGAAGACATCGCCGAAGCAAGCCTCCTCGCTCTTCGGGCTCCTTCCGGAATATATAACCTGGGAACGGGCAAAGAAACCAGCGTCCTCCAACTGTTGGAAACGCTTCAAAAAATTTCCCAACGGAATGTGGCCGTTCAGTTTGATCCAGAACGAAAAGGGGAAATCAACCGGATCGCCCTTTCCACTGAAAAGGTACGAAGGACGATGGGTTGGATACCCCACGTTTCCTTAGAGGAGGGCATGGAAAGGACATTTTCCTGGTTTGCCGAGGGAGGATTCCATGCGAGCCATGGTGCTTGACCAGCCCGCTCCCGTGGAACAAAATCCTCTTCGGTTTCGTGATATCTCCACGCGAAAACCGGGGAGGAATGAACTCCTTTTGCAAGTCTTAGCCTGTGGTGTCTGTCATACTGACCTCCATATTGTGGAAGGGGAGCTCCCCACTCATAAGCTTCCCGTTGTTCCCGGTCATCAGATCATTGGAAAAGTAGAAGAAGCAGGGGAATTGGAATTTCAAAAGGGACAGCGGGTCGGCGTTCCCTGGCTTCATACCTCGTGTGGACGTTGCGAGTATTGTCAGCGAGGGGAAGAGAATCTCTGCGAGAATGCGCGTTTTACCGGGTATGATGTGGATGGAGGGTATGCAGAGTATGTTACAGTTGATTGCCGGGCAGCCTATCCTCTTCCCGAAGGGTATCGAGACGATCAGCTGGCTCCCCTTTTGTGTGGTGGCGTTATTGGTTATCGGGCTTATCGGTTAAGCGGAGTTCAGAAGGGAGAAGTTCTCGGTCTCTATGGTTTTGGTTCCTCTGCTCATTTGGTTCTTCAAATGGCTCTCTGGGAAGGGGTGGAAGTGTTCGTCATGACCCGTAGCCCGGAACATCAGCGCCTGGCCCGTTCCTTGGGTGCTTCTTTCTCGGGAAGCTCCGAGAATAGATTACCATGTCCCCTTCATGCGGCTATCATTTTCGCCCCGGCCGGAGAGCTGGTTCTCCGGGCATTGGCGGTGCTTCGACGCGGAGGTCGGGTGATTACGGCCGGGATTTATTCCTCTCCTATCCCCTCCATGGATTACCGTTTCCTCTATCAGGAACACAAAGTTCAAAGCGTTACTAACAGCACCCGGGACGATGTTCGGGGAGTACTGGCCCTGGCAAGCCATGCGCATTTTCAGGTGGAAACCGAACTCTTTCCCCTCTCAGAAGCGAACCGGGTGCTCCAGCTTCTTAAGACAAGCAAGGTTCGGGCTTCCGCAGTACTCCAACCGACGGAGATGATGAGTTGACAGCAGGGGATTCGTTGGTGAAAAAAGCGTCTGTTTCACTGTAATGACTGGATATCGTCGAGGGTAATACAAGAGAGGGAGAGGAACGAACGATCTGCTTCGAGGGCGGTTTGATGATCGATCGGGTTTTTGACCAGGAAGCCATACATCCCGGCTTTTCGTGCGGCCCGGATTCCATTCAAACCGTCTTCGATGACCAGTGCCCTGTCCGGGGGAACCCGAAGGCGTTGGGCGGCTTCTAAAAAGACGTCTGGTTCTGGTTTGCCGTGGGGGACTTCTTCAGAAGAAACAAATGAAGAGAAAAAGGAATCCCAGTGGCGAGCCTGGATCACCTGGGCGATAACCTCCTGGGGAGAACCGGAAGCAATGCTCAGGGCATAAAAACGGGAAAGTAAGGGAATCAATTCCTCCGCTCCGGGCATAGGTGCCGCTTTTCCATCAAACTCCGCAAGTAAAAACTGTCGGAGCATGAGTCCACACTCTTCGGGTGAATACGTGGTTACACTCAATTTCCGATGGGTCAATTTTCCGGCATCCATGGCGTTCATTCCTAAGTATTCCGTAAACCACTCGGGATGGTAGGGAGAACCAAGAATGGTAAAAAGCCGTTTTTGGGCTGCAACCCATATGCTTCCTGATTCCACCAGCGTGTCATCGAGATCGAAAATGATACATTTCACCGTTCCCATGTTAAGCTCCCCTGTCGTCTCCAGTCATGTACGAAGTATTGTACCATACCATCCGGCAGAGACCAGAAGCGGAGTACCATGACATTTCCCAGCGCCAGCAGAGTGGTGAGTAATCGGTTTTATACCGAGGTAGACTGGTGGTCTGTTTACCGTTCACGCATTTTCTGAGGATTAGATTGATTGCAAACGCGGGCTATTTGATGGTGGAAGAGGTAAGGAATGTTCTAAAATAACAATAATTGACGCAACTTATAAAATACGAGGTAAAAAATAGATTATTTGCATCATTTTATGTTAGTATATTGAAAGTATTGTTTTGTGAAGGAGGATTCTCATGGCAAGAAGGAAAAACAGCAATGTCAGGAAATATTACAAGGCATTAATCAAAAACCTGACCAGAATTAACGGCCCAGTTTCCCGGACTACACTCCATTCGTTAACCGGGATGATACCGGCCAGCGTGACTGATATTTCGAAAGAGCTTCTCAAGGAGGGGGTCCTCAGAGAAAGTGGATACGAGAGCTCCAAGAGAGGCCGAAGGAAAGTGCTTTTTGACATTTATTCTGATGGTGGGAGAGTGGTGGCGGTTGATTTTAACGCCTCGCGGATTCTGGGCTTGGGAGTGGATCAAAAGCTGGGAATTTGCTATAAAACCCAAAGAGATTTCCCCGATCAAGCCAATAAAGATGATATCCTTCGGAGCATGAGAAGTATATTGAATGAAATCATCGAATCACCTATTATGAAAGAAGCCCCAATATTAGGAATTGGTGTGGCCGATCCAGGAGTTGTGGATGTCAACGAAGGCATGTCTATTTTTACTACTCAAATCCGGGACTGGGAAAATGTCCCCTTGCGAGATATCATCAGCCAGGAATTCAATTACCCCTTTTCCCTGGAGAACAACACTCGTTGTCGTTTAGTTGTTGAAAAAAACATGGGAGTAGCCAAACCGTATGAGAATATTTTATTGGTTGAGCTCTCGACCGGAATCAGTGCCGGTGTAATGAGTGAGGGAAAACTTTTTCGGGGGAGCAGAGGAGCAGCAGCCGAGATAGGTCATATGATGGTGGTGGAAAATGGTCCCTACTGTAATTGCGGCAGTCAGGGTTGTTTAGAGGCGCTGGCTTCATCCCGGGCGGTGGTTCGGCATATTCAGGAAGCCATCCATTCCGGGGCTACCTCGATACTCTACGATATGAGCGAGGGGGATCTCTCACGCATTGATATCAATTTAATTGCTCAGGCGGTGGAAGATAGCGATAAGCTCTCTCTCCGCATCGTCGAAGAAGCCGGACGTATGATCGGGGGAGCTATTGCCAACGCCGTTAACCTCTATAATCCGGAAATCGTGGTCCTCACTGGTGAACTCCTGGCTTTTGGCGATAATATCGTATTGCCTATTGAAGGCACGGTGAGACGGCAGGCATTGAGCTATAACACCAGGGATCTCCGGATTGGTCTGGCGGAAGTCGGTGACGAAGGGGCGGCATGGGGAATGGCGGCACTCGTTCTGGACAAGGCCTTCGAGGTTCCCGAGCTTCGCCTACAGGGAGAGGAGCTCTGATTCGTTTGAAACAAAATGGTTGGTGGTATTCACTCCGAACGGGTGTTCGATTTCTCTGGATCTGTCACCCGCTTGATCTCACCGGGTGAAAAGGAGCCCTGTGATATGGCAAACTTGACTAAAAAGGATGAAAATATCGAGAATTTATGGGGAATCTATCGGTCGACCGGCGATGTGGTGTGCCGGGATCGGTTAGTGGAACACTACCTTTTTCTGGTAAAAGTGGCCATCGGTCGGTTTGTCTATAGCCTTCCTTCCTATATTGGGCGAGAAGATTTGGAGAGTTATGGTATCGTGGGCCTTCTGCAAGCCTTTGACCGATTCCAGCCCGAAAAAGGGTTAAAGTTTGAAACTTATGCCCTTTCCCGTATCCGGGGCGCGGTGTTGGATTATTTAAGAAGTCTCGATCCCATGACCAGGGGTCAAAGAAAGATGTTTAAAGAGGTCATGGCTACCTGGAACCATGTCCAGTCCCAAATCGGAAGAGACCCCACCCTGGATGAGTTATCCAGCGAAATGGGACTTACGGTTCAGGAGATCAGCTGGATTGTAGAGCAAAATCGATCCACCATGTTCCTTTCCCTGGACCAGGAGAAAGGAGAAGATGGAAAACAGGTGGGGGAGGATATTGCCGACGGGCGACTGCTCTATAATCCCCAGGAGCTGATTGAAAACAAGGCCCTCCTTGAACATTTAGCGCAAAACATCGATGCTCTTCCCGACCGGGAGAAGCTCTGTATTGCACTTTACTATTATGAAGGATTGACCTTGAAGGAAATTGGGAAGGTTCTGGGCGTTGGCGAGCCGCGAGTGTCTCAAATTCTTTCCCAGGCGGTGATCAGACTCCGAGTCAAAATGGTGGAGTGGGAATCCTGAAAAGACACTCCTGTCAGTTTCTGGAACGAACCGAGAAATGAAAAGTCATCCTTTTCTGAAGGAACATGGCGGTCTTTTTATTTTTTTTTTTTGGATAGGGGACAGGCTTTTTCTTCAATGGCGGGAATAAACGTCTGTTGTAAAAAAAATGAAAGATGTTATACTTCTTTCTACGAACCGGATACCCGGTTTATGATCCGAGATGAAATTGTATCGGGGAATCCTGCTTCGTCTATCCGGAGAGGTGGCCGAGTGGCTGAAGGCAGTCGCCTGCTAAGCGATTAGGCGGGCCTAAACCCGCCTCGTGGGTTCGAATCCCACCCTCTCCGCCAAGCCCATCTCCCCTTCCCTTTCATGGTCCTCTTGTTCACTCATGAAAATTGAAGTATCCTAAAAAGAGGTTTATTTCACGAATGACACTCGTTTTAATTGGTTTTATTGTTTTTTGTGCCTTTCTTTTTTTCTGGTGGATTTTTCCCCTTTTTTTTCACGGTATTCCCTGGCAACCCACCGATATGAAGAGAGTGAGAAGAATGCTGGAAATGGCTGAATTGAAGCCAGATGATACCCTATACGATCTGGGGTGTGGAGATGGGAGGATTCTGGTTTTTGCTGCCCGGCAGTATGGGGCACGTGCCGTGGGAGTCGAAATCAACCCCTGGCTTTTTGCTCTGGCCTGGTTGCGAGTCTTTTTTTCCGGGCTTAGCCACCGGGTGACGGTTCGATTAGCAAATATTCACGAAGTCCCGCTCCATGACTCCGATGTGATTACCATGTTTCTCTTTCAACACGTGAATGACCGTTTGCGGGATAAACTGATACAGGAACTCAAACCCGGCACTCGCATCGTATCGTATGTCTGGATTCTCAAAGACTGGAAACTGGACTTAGTCGATGAGAAATATCGTTTATATCGGTATACGCGGTAATTCCTTCGTTTTGCCAGAAATGACATTTAAAGCAGGGCGGTGGTCATTTTCCTTCCCCCAGATGAGTCATCTGTCTACCCCGAAAGTAATAACCTACGATGTAAGATTAAAAAATATGAAAAGAAAGAAAACAATGTATAGACAATCATGCTACATCAGAAAAAAGCTTATTTTTCATACTCTAATGGAGCCAGGAAATAGAATGATTGTCTATACCCAGAAGTTATTCACTTACAATTACTAATTCTGCAAAGTCACTATCGATGTGTTATAATGCAGGTGAATTCTTATAGATGAATTGATAAAATTTCTGTTCATAATCTTTTAAATAGATTATTGAAAATAGCTTCCGGTAGCATTTTTATGATCAGACAACCATTCAGGAAGTGTTATGTTTATTTGATCGTGGTGATCATGTTTTATTATGCAAGGAGGGTCGTTCAATTTGAAAGAAAACATTAAGGGAGGAAAAAAATGGTTACTATAGACGAAATAGCCCGAAGGGCCGGAGTATCAAAAAGCACAGTTTCTAATGTTCTCAATAGTCGTGATGAGAGAGTGAGTCCAGAAACGAAGTCGAAGGTTATGCAGGTGATCGATGAATTAGGGTATCGTTCCCGTCGTACCAAAAAAGGGTTTTCTTACCCCAAAACCAGCAGTGTTGTTTTGCTTTTTCCCCATTCTATGAGTCGCTTCTTGAATGTTTCTCTCTATCGGGAACTTCTCAATGGAATATCAAATGCCTGTCAACGGCTTAATTATCAGCTCATCACCATCACCTCGGGTCAGGATTTTCATCCCACTATGATCTATGAAGATTTCTTGAACCAGGAGCTGGGAGATGGTTTTATCATCGTGGATCTTCTAAAAAGAGACAGCCGGTTGAAACGATTTGCCCGGGGAATCAAACCCTTTGTTGCACTTGGGAAGCCGGAAGTGCAAGATACCCGAGGCGTGAGCTGGGTTTTCATTGATGTCACAGCCATGGTCGAAAAGGCCGTGAAACGGCTGATCACGGCGGGGCACCGGCAAGTTGCTTTCCTGGGAATGGAAGAGAAAAGGATCATTACCCTGCAGGCCATCCGAGGATACGAACGGGCTCTGGAAAAAAACCGGGTATCCCCCAAAGACAAGGTGGTTCTCTATTTAGAACCGGATGTCTATCGGGCGGAAGTTGCAGTGAAGGAACTTTTAAAAGGAAATACCAAGATAACTGCTCTCTTCACCGCAAGTCAGGTGATAGCAGAAGGAGCGATCAAGGCTGCTCGGGAGCTGGGCAAGAAAATCCCCCAGGATCTGGCTATCATGAGTATGTTGGAAAACGCCTCCTCGGCTCAACTTACCCCCGCCCTTTCTGGAGTGGATTGGAAAGCGACAGACATGGGAGACCACGCCGTACAGCTTTTAGTCAAAATTATGGAAGGTAAAGAGGAAGCTGCTTCTGGCCGGGTTATCTCCACTGATCTCATTATCCGGGATTCGTGCGGAACAAAAAAGGAATAGACCACCCTACCGATCCTTGCCTGAAAGGGAAGGGTGCCCTCCAGGGCACCCTTTATTATTTTTGAAGCCGGGTTTTAACCAGGTTCATCAACCCCCCCTGGGAAATAATGTCTTGAATGAAGGGAGGAAAAGACTTTGCCTGGTGGGTTTTTCCGGTAGTGAGGTTTTGAATCACTCCGCTGTGCAAATCGATTTCGATCTCGTCTCCGTTCTCTATCAAATGGGATGCTTCGTCTGATTCTAAGATGGGGAGACCGATATTGAGAGCATTGCGATAGAAAATACGGGCAAACGAAGAAGCAATGATGGCCTTGATTCCGGAGGCCTTGATGGAGAGAGGAGCGTGTTCCCGAGAAGAACCGCAACCAAAATTCTTTCCGGCTACTAAAATGGTATTGGTGGTAACGTTCTTCCGAAAATTCGGGTCCAAATCTTCCATGCAGTGCTTTGCCAGCTCCAGGGGATCGGTCGCGGTCAAATAGCGAGCCGGTATAATGACATCGGTATCGACATGATCTCCATATTTGATGACTTTCCCTCGTATGATCATCTTTTTCACCTACCCTGAAAATACCGTGAATCGTGAATAGTTTAAGGAAATGAACCAAGAAACAAAAAATAACCCCATTCAATTTTCATCCCTTGCTGGCGCCAGGGTGGTGTCCTGGCAGGGGGGTCTACCTTGAAAATAACAGCCTACGGTGTAAGATTAGACAGTGTTAAGTAAAATTGAAGTTATAAGACAACCAGGTTACTTCAGATAAAGAGGTGATTTTTGGTTACTCGAGTGGTGCCAGTAACGGACAGGTTGTCTTACAACCGGTTGGGAGTGGTGATGTATCCGGCCAGGGCGGAACTGGCTGCAATGTAGGGATTGGCCAGATAGACTTCGCTTTTGGGGTGACCCATGCGACCGACAAAATTCCGGTTGGTGGTAGAGATACACCGTTCCCCTTCTGCCAGAACTCCGAGATGACCACCGAGACAGGGTCCACAGGAAGCTGGACAGAGAACCGCCCCGCATTCCAAGAAGATTTGAACCAATCCCTCTTTTTCTGCCTGGAGGAGAATAGAGGGAGTACCAGGAAGGACATAGAGTCTCACTCCCGGATAGACTTTCCGATTTTTCAAAACACTGGCTGCCTGACGAAGATCTTCTATTCGTCCATTGGTGCAGGATCCAATCACTGCCTGGTTGATTTCAATTTTGGGAAGCGAATAGACGGAACGGGTGTTTTCCGGAAGGTGAGGCATGGCGACCTGGGGCTCTAGGAGCGTGGTATTGATTTCGATGAGGTCTTTCCATTCTGCCTGGGGGTCGGAATGGTAGATCTTTGGTGAACGAGTGGCGCCGGTGGAAGAGACCTCCGATTTCCCCACTGGTGAAGAGGATCAGGTCTTTTCCAGTCACGAATTTTCCCAATTGTCCGAGATAACGGAACTGGATGGATTCCGGGACCTTCAACCAGGTTTTCCCCAAGGCCCAGGCAGCAGCGATGTCTGTGCTTCCCATTCCCGTGGAAAAGGCCGAGAGGGCGCCATACGTACAGGTGTGAGAATCAGCACCGATCACCAGGTCGCCGGGAAGAACCAATCCTTTCTCGGGGAGAAGAGCATGTTCGACACCCACCTCGCCTCCTTCAAAAAAATGTCGGATTTTGAATTTCCGGGCAAACTCCCTCATCATTTTTATATTTTGCGCCGAGGCGATATCTTTGGCCGGTGAATTATGATCAGCCACCAAAACGATTTTATCCGGGTCATACACCGAAGTGATGGCATTTTTATCCAATTCTTTAATGCTGAGAGGGGCGGTGATATCATTGGCCAAAATACAATCGATGGTCACTTCGACCAGTTCCCCGGGGGTAACACTTTCCCGACCGCTGTGAGCAGCAATGATCTTTTCAGAAATTGTCATTCCCATTTTTGATCTCCTCTTGGACCTCTTTTGAGGTGGGGATTCAGACTGGAGCATCTCCACATCCTGCCAGGCGGTTCACAATTGAGACCGGAACTGCCTGGCAGGATCAATATCTAGTTGCTACCCTGAAAATACCGTGAATCGTGAATAGTTTAAGGAAATGAACCAAGAAACAGAAAATAACCCCATTCAATTTTCATCCCTTAATGGCGCCAGGAACGGGCATGATTGTCTATTCATGGTGCGTTTGGGGATTCACTTTTTTGGTTTGGGTCATTTTATTAATGGCAGAGAGATAGGCGATGACACTGGCTACCACCACATCCTGGCTGGAGCCACGCCCCACATAGGCTCGGTCATCGGTAAATATTCTCACCACCACTTCCCCCAGTGCCTCGGTTCCTCCAGAAATAGATTGCAGGGTGAAGTTTACCAGATCCGAGGAGAGTCCCACCATTTGACCGATGGCTTTGTAGGCGGCGTCTACTGGTCCCACTCCGGTGGCAACTCCTTCCAGGATGGTCCCGTCTCCTTGAATGAGCCGAACTGTAGCGGTGGGAAGAATGTTGTTTCCGCTGCACACATGGACAAAATCCAGCTTATAGGCTTCCTCGGTGCGAGTGGTTTCTTCCGAGGCGATGAGATGTAAGTCGGCCTCCGCAATCGACTTTTTCTGGTCGGCGAGTTGTTTAAAACGTTGAAAAGCTTTGAGGAAATCCTCTTCGGAGAGATGATATCCTAGCTCCTCCAGTTTTTTGGCAAAGGCATGGCGTCCGGAGTGCTTCCCCATGATCAGCACCTTTTCTTCCCGTCCGATCATTTTGGCATCCATGATTTCATAGGTACTCTTTTCTTTGAGTACGCCATCCTGGTGGATTCCCGACTCATGGGCAAAGGCGTTTTGACCCACCACGGCTTTGTTGGGTTGAACCAGCATTCCGGTGAGTTGGCTGATCTGGCGGCTGGTTCGATAAATTTCCAGAAAGTTAATATCGGTTTCCGTCTGGAAATGGTCCCTGCGGACGTAGATGGACATCACCACTTCTTCCAGCGAGGCATTTCCGGCTCTTTCTCCAATACCATTGATGGTACACTCAATTTGACCGACCCCGGTCTTCATTGCGGCCAAGGAGTTGGCGACGGCCAGCCCGAGATCGTTATGACAATGGACGCTGACAATGGCCCGTTCTATCCCTTCCGTGTGCTGGAAGAGATAAGCAATTAATTCTTCCATCTCGTCGGGAGTAGTATAACCGACGGTATCGGGGACATTCAAAACATTAGCGCCTGCTTTAATGACTGCACCGTAGACCCGGCATAGATAATCCCAGTTGGATCGGGTGGCATCCTCGGCGGAAAATTCGACATCATTGACATATCGCTTTGCCCGTTTGACAGCCCACACCGCTTGTTCCAGTGCCTGATCCCGACTGATACGAAGTTTAAAATCGAGGTGGATATCGGAGGTGGCGATGAAGGTGTGAATGACCGGTCGTTCCGAATGCCGCACCGACTCCCACGCTACATCGATATCCTTTTCTTTGGCGCGGGCAAGAGAGCAAATCATGGGGCCCTTGATTTCCTGGGCAATCACCTTGATTGCTTCCGCGTCACCAGGGGAAGCGATGGCAAAACCGGCCTCAATGACATCGACATTCAACCGGGCCAGTTGTCGGGCAATTTCCAATTTTTCCTGCACATTCAATGAAACGCCCGGGGACTGCTCTCCGTCCCGCAGGGTGGTATCGAAAATCCGGATCTTCCTCACGTTCTCTCCCTCCCGGTTATTTTTTCAGCCAGGGCATCATGTCGCGCAGTTGTTTTCCGACAATTTCGATGGGGTGACGGAAGTCTTTTTCTCTCAGGGCATGATACTCCGGTCGGTTGGCCTGATTTTCCAGGATCCATTCCCGGGCAAAGGTTCCATTCTGAATTTCGCCCAGAATTTTTTTCATTTCCTTTTTTGTCTCACAGTTGACGATTCGGGGACCCCGGGTGAGGTCACCATATTCCGCAGTATCACTGACGACGTTTCGCATCAGACTCAATCCGCCTTCATACACTAAATCGACAATCAGCTTCATCTCATGCAGACACTCGAAATAGGCAATTTCCGGTTGATAACCGGCTTCCACCAGGGTTTCGAACCCGGCTTTGACGAGAGCAGCGAGACCACCGCACAGGACCGCCTGTTCTCCGAAGAGATCAGTTTCGGTTTCTTCCTGGAAGGTGGTTTCCAGGACACCGGCACGAGTGGCTCCGATTCCTTTTGCATAAGCTAAGGCTACCTCTTTCGCCTTTCCGGAGGGATCCTGGTACACGGCGATGAGAGAGGGAACGCCTTTCCCTTCCTGATACATTCTCCGCACTAAATCCCCCGGTCCCTTCGGGGCCACCATGATCACATCCACGTTTTTGGGGGGGACGATCTGGTGGAAATGAATATTAAATCCGTGGGAGAACATGAGAGTCTTACCAGCGGTGAGGTGCTTTTGAATGGCCGTGGCATAAATCGCAGCCTGATTTTGATCCGGAGCGAGCACCTGGATAATGTCCCCCGTCTTTGCTGCTTCTTCTGCGCTCATTGGTACCAATCCCAGGGCGGTTGCTTTTTCGAATCCCGGTGTTCCCGGTAATTCCGCAACGATCACATCCGCTCCGCTGTCTCTCAGGTTCTGGCCCTGAGCACTCCCCTGGCTTCCAAACCCAATAATGGCGACCTTTTTTCCTTTGAGGAGAGAGAGGTCCGCATCTTGATCATAGTATACTTTTGGCATGAGTGATTCCTCCTTCTTTTAAAAGCTGTGAATAGTGAATGGTGAATAGTAAAAAATCGAATTATGAATAATAAACAGCGAATTGTTAATGATAATTATTGCAGGATCGTTCTTGATTCTTTTGCCATTCACAACTCACTCTTTATCATTCACCTCTTCATAATGACTGGCTACCCCGCGACAGGACGATACGTCCGGTACGGGTCATTTCCACAATGCCGTATTTTTTTAAGAGTTGTTCCAAGGCGTCAATTTTATCCGAGGTCCCGGTGACTTCGATGAGCAGGCTCTTTTCTCCCACATCGACGATCCGGGCCCGAAAGATTTCCGCGGTCTGGACAATCTCGCCACGGAGGTTGGAGGGAGCACTGACCTTGATGAGGGCCAGCTCCCGGTCTACAAAACTTGTTTGGGTGAAGTCTCCCACCTTGATGACGTCGATGAGTTTATAGAGCTGTTTGGTCATCTGTTCGAGAATATCTTCATCTCCCCGGACCACCAAGGTGATGCGGGAAATGGCCGGATCCTGGGTGGGGCCGACGGCCAGGCTTTCAATGTTGTATCCACGACGGGCAAAGAGGGAGGCAACACGTGCCAGGACCCGCGGTCTGTTCTCCACCAATACAGAAATGATGTGTTGCATGGCACATCTCCTTTATTCAAGAATCATTTCATCGAGTGACTTTCCAGGAGGAACAAAGGGAAAAACGTTTTCCTCTTCTGCCACCCGACAATCAACCAGAACTGGACGATTCTGAACATCCAATGCTTTTTGAATTGCTTGTTCCAGCTCTTCCGGTTTGTCGACCGTCAAACCTTCTGCCCCGAACGCCCGGGCAATTTGACCGAGATCAGGATTATGAAGCTTGGTACAGGAGTACCTTTTTTCATAAAAACATTCCTGCCATTGCCGGACCATCCCCAAGAAACCATTGTTAATAACAAATATTTTAATAGGCAGGCAGTAATTCACTGCCGTCACCAGTTCCTGTATTTTCATCATGATACTTCCATCGCCGCTGAAAAGAACAACCAAGCGATCCGGGTTTCCCAGCTGAGCACCGATAGCAGCCGGAAGACCGTAACCCATGGTCCCGAGTCCTCCCGAACTCGCCCAGTTTCTGGGAGTGTTGCAGAGATACAAGCGGGCTGCCCACATCTGGTGCTGTCCGACATCGGTCACCACGATGGCCTTCCCTTCGGTCATTTCATATACCTTTTGGATGACAGTATAGGGGGCTATACCATCACCGGTGTAACATCGGGTACAAAAACTATTTTTCCAACCGGCGATTTCCGCATGCCATTCGGAATGCTTCTTCATTTCAACTTTTTTCAGTAATTCGGTGAGAATATTTTTGGCATCGCCGACGATGGGAATGTGGACTTTCACATTTTTTCCAATTTCTGCCGGATCGATATCGATATGAAGGATTTTTGCTTTTTTTGCGAAAGTGGCAGTATTCCCAGTCACTCGATCATCAAACCGGGTACCCACCGCCATGAGCAGATCACAGTTCATCACTGCTCGATTGGCGTGGTAGGTCCCATGCATGCCCAACCAACCCAGGGAGAGGCGGTGATTTTCCGGGATGGCTCCCTTGGCCATGAGGGTATAGGTCACCGGGATATCGGCTTTTTCCGCAAAAGCCAGGAGAGTCTCGGAAGCCCCCGAAGAAATGATTCCACCTCCTACATAGAGGAGGGGTCTTTGGGATTCCTTGATGGCATCTGCTGCGAGAATGATCTGGTTGATATGTCCGTGATAGGTGGGTTTATACCCGGTGATGTTGATTTTTTCTGGAAAAGTAAAATCAATCACTTGTGATTGAATGTCACTGGGAAGATCGATGACCACTGGCCCTGGTCTCCCGGTTGATGCGATCAGAAAGGCTTTCCGAACGATAATGGGGAGATCCTGGATATTTTTCACCAAAAAATTATGCTTGGTGATCGGCATGGTAATTCCGGTAATATCGGCTTCCTGGAAAGCATCCTTCCCGATGAGTCTATTGGGGACCTGACCGGTGATGGCAACAATGGGAACTGAGTCCATGTAGGCCGTGGCCAGACCGGTAACCAGGTTGGTGGCTCCAGGTCCGGAGGTGGCGATACATACCCCCACCTTTCCCGTGGTCCGGGCGTATCCATCCGCGGCGTGGGCTGCTCCTTGTTCGTGACGAACCAGGATGTGCCGAATTCCTTCTTCCCGATAGAGAGCATCGTAGATATTCAGTACTTGCCCTCCCGGATATCCGAACACGATGTCGGTCCCCTCTTTTTTCAAAAGTTCAATGAGTATTTGAGCGCCCTTCATCTTCAATTGTATCACCTCGCTTTTATTTCATGGCTGCGCCCTGGTTGGTCGGAAGGGCAAGTCTGGTGTAGCGGGCGAGTAATCCATGAGAATATTTGGGTTGTGGTTGGATCCATATTTGTCGTCTCTGGTCCAGAATGGAGGGATCCACCAGAAGATTCAGAGTCCGGGCGGGAATGTCGATGGTGATTTCATCCCCATCCTGAATCAGGGCAATCGGGCCACCGTCAAATGCTTCCGGCGAAACGTGCCCGATACATGGTCCCCGGGTTCCACCAGAGAAACGACCATCGGTGATGAGTGCCACGTCATCACTCAAACCCATCCCGACCACCGCGGAAGTAGGGGCGAGCATTTCTCTCATCCCCGGGCCTCCCCTGGGTCCTTCGTACCGAATGATGACAATCGATCCCTTTTGAATATGTCCGGCGGTGATGGCATTCATGGCGTCTTCTTCGCTATTGAAGCAGATCGCTTTTCCCCGGAAGACTTTCATTTTCTCGCTCACCCCGGATTGTTTGACGACTGCTCCTTCCGGTGCCAAAGAACCATGAAGGACGGCAATTCCTCCTTCCGGGGAATGAGGATGATTTAAGGGACGGATGACATTCTGGTCTATCACTCGCACTGCCGCCTGGATTTCTCTTACGGAAAAACCAGAGACCGTAGGGTTGTCTTCCAGAAGGCCGGCCAAAGTTTTCTGGACTGCTGGGATTCCACCGGCAAAATGGAGATCTTCCATGAAGAGTTCTCCGGCTGGACGGAGAAAGACGAGGTGGGGAACTTTTTTTGACAGCTCGTCGAAGGTTTTAAGATGGATGTCCGGGATGCCCAGCTCGTTCACCAGGGCCAGGAGGTGAAGAACGGTGTTGGTCGATCCACCCAGAGTCAGGTCCATGGTGATCGCGTTCCGCAGGGCCCGGGCATTGAGAATGGAACGGGTGGTGATATGATTCTTTACCAGCTCAACGATTCTTTGGCCACTTTCGTAGCAAATCCGTCGTTTTTCAGCGGAAACGGAGAGGGCAGTTCCACATTTCGGAAGGCTCATCCCCATGGTTTCCGTGAGGCATGCCATCGTATTCGCAGTATAGAGTCCCTGACAGGAACCGGCGCCGGGACAGGCTTCAATTTCCAGCCGTTCCAGCTCGGGAAGATCGATTTCTCCGGCGTGAAATTTGCCCGCTGCCTCGAAGGTGTCATGGACAAAATCGAGACGACGACCCTCATATCGCCCGGAAAGCATCGGTCCGGCAGTGACCACCACGGCGGGAATATCAAGGCGGGCAGCGGCCATGAGCATTCCGGGGGTTATTTTATCGCAATTGGTCAAAAGGATCAGGCCATCAAGGGCGTGACCCATGGTGACTGCTTCCACTGCATCGGCCACCACGTCCCGGCTGGGAAGTGAAAATCGCATGCCTTCATGGCCCATAGCGATTCCATCACAGATACCAGGGATTCCAAAGATAAATGGAGTGCCACCTCCCGCTTCCACCCCTCTTTCGATAAACCGTTCTAAGTCACGCATTTGAACGTGCCCGGGAATGAGGTCAGAGAATGAACTGGCAATTCCGATGAATGGTCGGTCCATGGCCTTTCGTGTCACCCCGGTGGCAAAGAATAAGGCACGGTGTGGACAACGGTCTGGTCCTTGTTTGATCACATCACTTTTCATGGTGTTCCTCCCATTTTTTGATATTTGATCCAGGATAGTAAGATAAGGTTCATTGCCTGAGGAACAAAAAACCCCTCGTCCCATCAGGGACGAGGGGTTCAATAGACCTCCCCGCGGTACCACCCATATTGCCTGTTCAACAGGTCACTCAATTCCAGACACTGGCTTTCGCCGATACCATCCTCTATAACGGGAGTTCCCGACTCAGCTTACTGGAAGGATTCGTTCAGCTGGTAACTCCAGGGTGAGTTTCGGTATCTTTTCTGGTACCTGCTTTCAGCTGTTCGCAGGTTCTCTGTGACCGTGTCGATACCTACTGGGCCCCTTCGCCGTTTTTACCCGGGCCGGTGGTGATGAAAAGGAAACTGCAACTCCTCCCACCTGAACCAGTCCGCTCAATGTAAAATTGGTATAAACATATCACAGCGGGAAATACTTTGCAAGGAGGGAAGAAAAATATTTCATAACGAAAGAGGTATCTCCCTTGTCTGAATTGTATGGATGGAGTACAATGAACTGCGATAATGATAATGATTATCATTTGTAATCACATACTTTACAGGATGCATCATGAGGAGGATCCTTTCATATGGTAGTCAACTTTCTCCGTTCCAGGTGAAGCCATGCCGAAAAGAGAGTGGGATCGTGCCTTTGCCTATTTCAAAAAGAAAATGACCTCTTCCCGTCAGGCTATCATGGAGGTGTTTGAGGAGGAGAAGAAACATCTTTCCGCCGAAGAAGTGTATGACAGTTTGAAAGGAAAAAATCAAAAAGTCGGGATCGCCACCGTTTATCGAAACCTGGACCTGTTGACTCAGATGGGGATCTTGCACCGGGTCTATTTTGGTGATGGGTTGGAGCACTATGAAATCACTCGTAAGCCCATCCACCATCACCATCTGGTCTGTAACAAGTGTGGGTCGGTCATTGATTACAGTGAATTGATAGAAGAAAGTGAGTTTATCTCCAAATTGGAACAAGAATTAAACACGCGATACAACTTTAAAATCGAATCCCATCAAATGTATTTTTACGGATTGTGCAAGAAGTGCCGGTGAGGAAAAAGCAGTGAACAACATTTCGGGGTTAAGAATGGAGGTAACGCATCCATGCAGATGAAGGCAGGGAAGAAAGTGATGATTCCTGAATCACCCGTGTCTCTTGTCGATCTTATCCCGGGCCAAAAGGGGATAGTACATCAGATTGCAGGGGGACCGGGGGTGGAAAATAAATTGTGTGTAATGGGGGTTGTGCCCGGGAAAAGGATCACCAAGGTGAGCCAGTTACCCGCAGGAGGACCAGTGGTGATTCGACTGGATGAACACGAGCTGGCTCTCGGACGAGGGGTGGCTCAAAAAATCGTCATTAAGGTGTCTGAATGAAGAAAGTGGTTCTGGCTGGCAATCCGAATGTGGGGAAGAGCGTGGTTTTCACGCGTTTGAGCGGGGTCTATGCTATTTCGTCAAACTATCCCGGTACCACCGTCGAGATTGCCCGGAGCATGGTCAAGCGCGATCATTCATCTTTTGAACTCATCGATGCTCCGGGAACGTATGCCCTGGAAGCCGATGCGGAAGCAGAAAAAATTGCCGGTAAGCTCATTGAAAGTGCTGATGTGGTCATCAATGTGGTGGATGCCGGAAATTTGGAACGAAACCTGTATCTCACCTTCGAGCTGATGGAACAACGAAAGCCGATGATCCTCGCTTTGAATATGTGGGATGAGGCCAAGAAGCGAGGGATCGATATTAACATTCTGAAACTGAGTGAGATTTTGGGCATTCCGGTGATTCCGGTCGTTGCCACCACCGGGGAAGGGATGAAAAAGCTGGTTCAATCCCTTGATTCTGCCCAAGTACCCGTCATTATCCCCGGATCCCATGAGCTGCGCTGGAAGGAAATCGGCCAGGTCATTGAAGCGGTCCAGGACTTTTCCTATCGTCAGCCTTGCTGGGTTGATCGGCTGAAAGAAACCACCATCCAGCCGGTAAGCGGTATCATTATTGGGGTAGGTGTTCTGTACGGTGTCTTTTGGCTGGTACGTTTCATCGGAGAAAGCCTGATTACCTATCTCCTCGACCCCCTGTTTTATACCTGGTATTTTCCTTTTCTCCTCTCTCTCGACCGGGCTTTGTCATTTTCTCCCTTTCTCCGGACCGTTTTGGTGGGACAACCTGTCTATGGTACTATTAACTTAGAACAGTCCTTGGGACTTCTCTCCACCGGAGTATATGTGGAGCTGGGAGTGGTTCTCCCTTATATCGTTTCTTTTTACCTCATTCTCGGTCTTCTGGAAGATACGGGCTATCTCCCGCGCCTCGCCGTCCTCCTGGATGGATTCCTTCACCGGGTTGGTCTTCATGGTTATGCTATTGTTCCCACGCTCCTGGGACTCGGATGTAATGTTCCCGGAGTGATGGCCACCCGGGTGCTGGAGAGCGAAACCGAGCGGTTTATCGTCACGGTCCTGATTTCGGTGGGGGTTCCCTGTGCCTCCCAGCAGGCCCTCGTTTTTGGAGTCCTGGGAAAATATGGAACCTGGCCGGTCCTTCTGGTGTATGGAATTCTTTTCCTGGTCTGGCTCATCCTGGGGGTTATTTTAAAATACACAGTGAAGGGGTATCGTCCCGCGCTTATTTTAGAAATTCCCCCTTACCGTCTCCCATACTGGAAGACCATTCTTCCCAAGCTCTGGATGAGAGTCAAGGGATTCTTGCGGGAAGCGCTACCCGTGGTCTCCCTCGGAATTTTGGCCATCAACCTGCTGTTCATGACCAACCTCTTTCAGATTATCGCCCGGGGATTGGGACCATTGATGACCACTCTCTTCGGTCTTCCCAAAGAAGTTACTTTGATTCTCGCCCTGGGTTTCCTCCGTAAAGATATTGCCATGAGTCTTCTCCCTCCCCTGGGACTTTCGGTGAAACAGCTGATCATCTCCACGGTCATGCTGGCTATGTTCTTTCCCTGTGTGGCCACCTTCATGGTGATTTGGAAAGAGTTGGGCATGAAAAGGCTCCTGCAAGCATCTGGAATCATGATCGGATTCTCTCTTCTGGTGGGAGCTCTTTTACGGGTGGTATTATAACCGTTTCGACTCGCATGGTAATGTGGAATTGGAAGAAGAACTGAGAACGAACAATATTTGGGAATAATTTCTATCCCAATTCTTCAGAAACAAGCCTCTGGTAGCAATTACATAAAAATCAGATCACTATTCACGACATTGTTTATCCCTCTTTTTTCTACCTCCCATTGGTGGGAATTGAGCAAATAGAGTAGAGCCTTCCCATCATTCCCATCGTTCGGAAGGAATTGATAGAGTAAAGAATGATTTGAATTTCATAAATGATATTCATCCCCGCTACGCAGGAAAGAACCAAAAATTTAAAGCTATCTTGTTTTAAACCGATAATACCGATATGAAATGGCTATCCGAAAAATACGGGGGAAGGGATCGGAGAGAAAAGACTCCGCAGGATTCTTTCTTTCCTGGTTGGTATAAATGACTGATCATGTGAATATTCACTGCTCATAATTTTTTTTGATATGAAATGATGATACGTAATTTGAAAAAGGGAGGATTTCCAATGACGGGAAGAATGAACACTTTTATTAAGGAAAAAAAGTTCGGTTTGCTGAGCCTCATTTTCATTATTATCTGTGTGGTTTCTTTTATGGCCACTGCGTCAGAGACGATCCAGATACCGGATCAAGAATCACTTAAAAAAATACTCACCGATTTTGAAGAGTATGCAGAACAAGCCCTTAAAGACTGGGGAATACCTGGAATGGCGATTGCCATTGTCCAGGGGGATCAATTGATCTATGCTCAAGGGTTTGGTGTCAAAAAGTTAGGCGGTTCGGATCCAGTTGACGAAAGCACCATATTTCAAATCGGATCAACCTCCAAAGCATTCACCGTTTCCCTGGTATCGATGATGGTTGACGAAGGAAAATTGAACTGGAAAGACAAGGTTGTTGATCATTTACCGGATTTTAGGATGTACGATCCCTGGGTGACCAGGGAATTTACGATCGAAGATGCCATGGCACAACACAGCGGGATGCCGGGATATGCCGGTGACTTTCAGGCGTTTATTGGTTTTGATCGTAGCCATATTATTCATTCCCTCCGCTATATCCAACCAATCAGTAGTTTTCGATCGGGATTTGCCTACATGAATAATCTCTTTTTAGTTGCAGCTGCTTTGGTGGAAAAATGTACCGAACAAAGCTGGGAGGAAAATCTTCAAAAAAGGATACTGGATCCCCTCGGTATGACCAGTACTACGTTTACCCGGGTGGGGTTCGTCAATTCATCAAACGTAGCTTTTTTACACCAAAAGCTGAACGGTCAGGTGAGTGTTATCCCCATGGATTGGCAGTTTTTTGACTGGGTTTATATTTATGGTCCGGCCGGTGGTATCAATTCCAATGTGATCGATTTGGCTAAGTGGCTTCGTTTACAGTTGAATGATGGTGTTTTTGATAATAAACAACTCATCAGCAAAGAAAACATCGAACTGATGCACTCCCCCCACACCATCATTAACTCTTCGCAATTGAATGGGAATAATTATTATGATTTGGCCTGGGTGACCACCGATTATCATCCCTATCCATTGGTTTGGCATAACGGCGGGACGTCGGGCATAAAGGCCTTAATCCAGCTCGATCCTCAAGCCAAGCTGGGTATTGTCGTTTTGACTAATTTTGCCAGTACCCCGCTACCCGAAGATTTAGGTAAACGCTTTGTTGATCTCTATTTGGGAAATCCACTCCGTGATTGGAGTCGCGAGGACCTGGATGCGGTAAAAAAGGCTGATGAGGCGGCTGCTGAGGTAGTATCTCCTGTTTCTCCCGAGAAACCGCTTTCTTTGGATGAATATACCGGTTCCTATCAGAATTCGGTTTATGGCGATGTTACTATAACCAGGGAAAATGAAAAATTAGTTTTGACTATGGGACCCAAGAAAGTGAAAACATACTTATTGCCCTGGAATCGGGACACCTTTATGTTGTCGATTCCGGATTATCAAATCCAAGCCAGTATGGTGGTTTTTCATCTCGATCAAAATGGGAAAGTCATCCGCATGGTTATTGATTCTCTGAATGACGGAAATTTAGGAACCTTTGAACGGGAAAAATAACGTTTCTTTGAACAGACGCTCATGGTAAAAAAATACAACACTATCTTGAAAATACTGGGAAAAAATGTACTATACCCCACAATGGTACCCCAAACTGAAAACGGGAAAACCGTAAACAGCAGGAAAAGGTATTGTGAACCCTCGATTTGTGAAGATCAAGTCCTATTTCATAGGTAAATTAGTCCTCGGTTAGACGAGTATCTCAAGATAACAATATTACCTGATTTGATCGAATTCCAGGTTTGAATGTGGTCAAACCTGGAATTCGATTTTTTTAGGCCCATCCTGAATCACTCAGCTAATTTTAGCCAAGCTCCACCATACCCAGCGACCCTGGTGGATCCTGACGCTATTGGGGATAATTTAAAGACAATTCTCCCCATCACCTGGACAACGAAAAATGCGAGTTGCCCACCGTCTCCACCAGATGACGAGAGTTCTTGATATTTTTAAATCCCCTTTCCTTCAACCAGAGGAAAAAGTCACTCCCGCTTTTTTCTGATTCACTCATCTCCTCTGCAGTCCCAGGACTTCCCGGTATCCCTCCTGGTTGACACGAAGAAATATTATAAATGACAACCGGTACAACTATGTCTAAAAATTGAAGTTATTTGTAGGAAAAAAGGATTCCCCGTGCACTTCAGGAAATACAACCGGGGCGGAGGATTCACCTCATCACTTCGTGTCCCCCTAAAATAGCCGTTTTTTTGGTACAAAGAATATAATTCTGGAGAAGAGGACCCGAAAATGGCATCTTTCCTTTCAAATTCATCTGGAGTATGCTTCTCTATGTCGTTTCCTCTTTATTTGTGGGGCAACGATTTCCGGTTTGATTCAAATTACTTTTCATCTTGAGGGAATAAAAATATTAACAATTTCCTCAGATATTTGGGGGGTCAACGATCATCATAGCATCAAGCGGTTTTACCATTGCCCTTTTTATCTCCGGTGCCATTTCTCTCTTATTATCAACGATTGTCTGGCAGCGAAAAACACCGGGCAGTCGCCCACTGGCCCTGCTTGTCATCGCCATATCCATCTGGTCGTTGACCTATGGTATTCAATTTGTTGTGGGCGATATTCCATCCAAAACAATCTTTTCGGTAATCGGTTACCCTACTTCCCAGTTCACACCAATATTACTCTTCGTTTTTTCTCTGTGTTTTACCCAAAAAGGTCAATGGTTGACCAGGAAAAGGATTATCCTCATTTCCATTGTACCGTTATTCTCAGTAATCATGGCGATGACGAACTTCTGACAGCACATTTTGTGGCCAACCATTGCCTTATCCGAAGATTGGGGA
This sequence comes from Candidatus Atribacteria bacterium, assembly GCA_026390275.1. Classification (GTDB taxonomy): domain Bacteria; phylum Atribacterota; class Atribacteria; order Atribacterales; family Atribacteraceae; genus JAPLGF01. Next base: position 82 of record JAPLGF010000333.1, on the reverse strand, counting down.
GGTCGGTTGGTGGTCTACTTCCATGGTCCATGGTTCTGGTTTGAGATTATTTATAGTTATACTTCTCAACTTTCGCACCAAA
>JAPLGF010000346.1 GCA_026390275.1 Candidatus Atribacteria bacterium | reverse complement strand
GCAGCTCTGTCCTGGTGTCCACAGAGCTTGTGGCTTCATCAAGGATAAGTATTTTAGGATTTGAAAGAATTGCCCTTGCTATGGTAATGAGCTGTTTCTGTCCCTGTGATATATTGGAAGTCTCTTCGTTTAGCTCATGATTGTACCCCTTTGGCAAAGCATGGGCAAAATGATCGACATATGCGATTTTTGCGCTTTCAAAAACTTCTTCGTCTGTTGCATCCTGCCTGCCATACCTTATATTTTCCATAATGGTGCCGTTATAAAGCCAGGTATCCTGCAGGACCATCCCAAAAATATCACGCAGGTCAGCTCTTGTGAAATCTTTTATGTTGCTGCCGTCGATAAATATCCCGCCGCTTGAAACATCATAAAATCTCATAAGCAGCTTGACCATGGTTGTTTTTCCTGCCCCGGTCGGGCCGACAATAGCAATCTTCTGCCCGGGCTTTATGTCAGCGGAAAATCCTTTAATAATCAACTGCTCAGGGTTGTATCCAAAATGAACATCTTTGAAATCCACGCTGCCGGTGATATTTTCAGGCTTGACAGGAAAGGCCCTGTCCGGTATTTCTTCCTCTTCTTCAAGGAATTCAAAAACCCTTTCTGCCGCTGCCGCAGTCTGCTGCAGGACATTTGAGATGTTTGCAATCTGTGAGATAGGCTGCATAAAAGAGCGCACATAAAGAATAAAAGCAAGTATGTCACCAACGGGCATTTTACCCTGTGCAGCCAGGTAGCCGCCCAATACCACCACGGCGACATAGCCAAGATTTCCGACAAATAATGTAATAGGCATCATGAGCCCGGATTCCCTGGTTGACCGCTTCTTCCAACAACTGGTAGGCTTCGTCAACTTTCCCCTGGGAACGGGCATCCATCGCCCGGGTGAAGATATCCGGTTCGGCTGCTTTCGCCAACAGACTGACCAAGACCATCATCACCAGAACCAGAAACCCGGCCAGGTGGTGGAAGAGATGATGAGATCGATCGCTCATAAAAAACACCTCACTTTCGATCCACAGTTAAATAAAGAACGGCACCCATACACCCAAATATGAAGTCTGGCATCCAGGCGGCAAGCCATGGTTGCATGATGCCCCCCCGTCCCAAGGAGCGAAACACCGAGAGCATCATATAATATCCAAACGCCAATATCACCGTCACGATGACTCCCAGGGCACGGGCATCCCTGGTCCGCTGAATACCCAGCGGTAAACCAATCAAGACAAACATCAGTGCGGAAAAAGGAATGGAAAACTTGAGGTAATAAGCAACCTCAAACTGTTCAGTATTGACGCCCGATGTCTTCAAAATCTGTATCTGACGCTTCAGTTCCCCGGTGGACATTTCTTCCGGTTCCCGCTGCTTTTCAAAAAAGTCCTTGAACTCTTCTCTCATATCAATATTCATTTCAGAAAACTCAATTTCCTGGACCAGGAAACCATTCTCATCATACCGGTGAACGACCCCCTCTTTCAAGAACCACTGATCATCCTGCCAGTAGGCATTCTTCGCCAGAATCACATCGGGAAAACCGCCACGATCTTTCATTTCATAGACCATGACGTCCTTCATGATCCAGGTTTGATTATCCAGTTCATTCACATAAAAATATCGATTCTCCGCATCCCGGAAGAAAACATTTTGCTCAATTTTAGGGGGACCTTTCTTGTAAACATATTCCCGGAGAAGAACCTGGGCTTTGTGATTCGCCTCGGGGACCACAAAATTATTTATTCCGAAAGAACCAATGCTAACCACCACAGAGAGCACGAGATAGGGGAGAAGAATCCTTTTTAAGCTCACCCCGCTGGCTTCAATGGCCACCAGCTCGCTATCCCGGCCCAGTCTTCCCAGGTTGAGCTCGGAGGCCAAGAGATAGGAAATCGGAAAAGTGAGAACCATTTGAGACGGAACATACATGAGGAGAATTTCCAGAGTGATGAGAAAAGGGACTTTTTTATTCACAAAAAAATCGGCCAGTTCAAACAAGATCTGCACCAGCATGATGACGGTGACCGCTCCCACCCAGGTGAACATACCGGAGATGCTTTGACGGCTGATGTAACGATCCATGATTTTAATAAACAATTGGTTCTCCTATCCCGAAAATGATGTTGAGTTGTTGAGGTGGTTAAGACCGTGAATCGTGAGTCGTGAATAGTTTAAAATTTTTTGAGTTGGGAAAGACATACCATAATACCCCAAATGACCATCCTCAAGGAATCTCCCCCTTTAGAAAAGGGGGAGATTTGCTGTAGGGGGGTGTGCCTTGGTCTTTTCATCCCTTGATGGCGTCAAGCACTGGCATGGTTGTCTATTCATTGTGGGTATTGTAACCGGTTTTTACCTTCAAACACTTGACCATAGGATTCGCAGAAATGGTGTATTTTTGAATAGAACACCACTTGTATCTCTGTACCGACCGGATCCCGCTATGGTTCCAATCCGGTAATGAATGAATAAAACCATATCAATAAACCACAAACCAAAAATTCCCCGGTAGATTCCCATTTCGACCCGGAGTACAATACCATTAAGGGTTCGATGGGGTCAAATGCCATTAAAGGAGGGATAATCAACATGAAAAAGTGGGTCCTTTTTAGTCTGCTTCTTTTCTTACTGACTTCCCCGGTGGGTTGTGTATCTCGGAATAACCCTCTTTCAGGAACGCTGGACTTTTCGTCGGAACTCATTTTTGTCGAATCGTGGAGAATGGTATCCGCCCAGACTCTGAGCGGAGAGGGCATTCCCGCCATGATGATCGATTTCCCCAACTATCGCTATGATCAGAAAACCGGAACCCTGACCAGTTTTGTGGAAAAATTCGGCGTTGGGGAGAACAAAATCGATACGGCTTCCATTCATCTACTCCTGGGAAATGGGCTCACCCTCACCGATGACGCCGGAGGAGGTGCCATCAGTGATCTCTATGGAGTGAACCAGTTCCCCTTCTCGCTTTCTTCTGATTCTTTTTATTCTTTGGGAGCTCTCCGCGATGATGGAAAAGTCCTGATTGTTCCCGCAAGCGACATTCGCCAGTTCGATTTCAGCTTTTCCAATCCCCTTCCCCTCGATGGGAGGTGGATTGCTCCCGGTGAAACCGTCCAGTATGTTATTACTGAAGAAAAAGACTACCAGGACTCCCGGATCCGTTTCACCATCACCCTGAGATTTTCCAGCCATCGGGTCCAAAAAGATCATTGCCTGAACAGTGCCTGGTAGACTCCCCGATTCGAACCCGGGATTTATCTCACCGGTAAAAGAGAATTCCGACTCCTCCTGACAGGAGGAGCATGAGGAGGGGATCGATTTTTCGGCGGGAAACCAGAAAAAAAGAAACCACCCCCACCACCAGAGCAAACCAGTCCTCCATTCCTTTTTGGGCAAGAGATAATCCCGCTAAGACCATGAGGGAGATCACGGCCGGGCGGAGTCCTTTTATAAAACCATGAACAGAGGGTTCATCCCGGTACCGGAATAAGAAATGCGAAAGCAGGGTCACCAGAAGAACCGCCGGGAGGCAAAAGGAGAACGTGGCCACCAATGATCCCCCTATTCCGGCAATCCGGTAACCGACAAAGGTGGCGGAATTGATGGCAATGGGACCGGGCGTTAGCTCGGAAATGGTCACCAACTCTAAGAACTGGCTCCGGGTCAGCCAGTGGAAGGTCTCCACGATTTCTTTTTCTATCAGGGGGAGAGCGGCGACTCCTCCTCCGAAAGCGAAAAATCCGATCCGTAAAAAGGCGGTGAAGAGCTGCCAGTAGATCATTTCTTCCTCAAAAGACCCAGGGTCCCTCCGATCACCACCACCCATAAGGGGTGCAATCCTGAGAAATACACCAGGAGAAACAGGGCAATGGCAATGATGAGATCAATACGATCACGAAGGGCCGACTTCCCCATTTCATAAACCCCGCAGGCAATGAGGGCCACAATCGCTGGAATGGCACCCCGAAAGAAGTGAAATACCACCGGATTTGTCCCCAAACGCCCAAAAACGGAAGCCACCAGAATGATGACCAGGAGTGACGGTAAAACCGAGCCAAGCAAGGCAACCATGGTTCCAGAAAAACCGGCCACCACCCGTCCGGTGAGACAGGCGGTATTGATGGCCACCGCCCCGGGAATGCTCTGGGCCAAGGAAATCCCTTCAATGAAGTCCTCCTCTGAGAGCAATTTTTTCTTCTCTACCACCTCTCGCTTGATGAGGGGGAGCATGGCATAGCCCCCTCCCCAGGTGAAGGCGCCCACTTTCAAAAAGGACGTGAACAAAGAGAACAGGATGGCGGACCTCCCGCTCTTCTTTCGATGGTCTTCCAATCGTTCGTTCACCGCTCATTCCTCACTTTTTTTGGCAGTCTGTTTTAAAAAATGATACCATTCCCATATGATGCGGGAAAATAACGAAATGAACTTTCGCTCCCTTGAAAAGGAAGAAATCGTGGAGGTGACCATTGAACGGTCGCTTTTTATCGGTCTCAGTTTCCGGGTTCAGAACCCAAATGAGATCCATGAAAAAGTCAAGGCCACTCAGCTGAGATTCCCGGATGCTACCCATCATTGCTACGGATGGCGCTTGGGGGGAGAGAGAGTTCAGGAGTTCTCCACCGATGCCGGAGAACCCCGGGGTACGGCCGGCCGGCCTATCCTGGGGGTCCTCAGGCGCCATGAATTATGGGAGGTGCTGATCATGGTCGTTCGCTATTTTGGGGGAAAGAAGTTGGGGGTGAAAGGTCTCACCGCGGCCTATGGGTATACAACGGATTTGACCATCCAAAAATCTGGCACCAGGGAGTTTTTTCCCTCGGTACACTTTACCATCCATTCCGACCCCGTTTTCTACCCGTTACTCGTGAACCAGCTCATCGCCTTCACCAGGCGGAAAGAGGGCGTCCACGTCGATCCCCAGTCCCTTGTCATCCACCTTTCTCTCCCCCTCAGCCGCAAAGAAGCCACCCTGGACTTCTTAGAAAAAGAACTCCGGGAAAAAAGAGTGATTTCGTACTCCGAAATGGGGTGAGGAGAGCCGGTAACCATTCAGATCAACCCCTTCCTTCCCATTACCGGAAAACGAATTGTCACCCGCAGCCCTACTTCGTCGATGCGATTCTCAAACTGGAGTTCTATATCGAGCTTCCGGGAGATCTCCCGGGCGAGCGAAATTCCAATACCCCAGCCTGGTGGTTGGTGGGCATCTTTCCCCCGAGAAAACCGTGTCCCCAGGTGAGAAAGCACTTCTTCCGGCATTCCGGGACCCCGGTCCTCGACTTCGATTTCCTTCTCCTTCAGGCGGATAAAAACATCTCCGGTGGTATATTTTAAGGCATTGTCAAGCAAAATATCCAGGAGGATCTGGAGATGGTCGGAAGAGGTTTCTACCACCGGGGATGATTCCAGGAGGAGAATAATCGCCCGTCCCGAATACTTCCCTTTCCACCGTTCCACAACAGTAGGGAGGAATTCCACCAGCGAGAGAGACTTCTTTTCCATTTTCTGATCGGACCGGTTGAGAAGAAGGAGATTCTCGGTCAGTTCTTTCATCTCCCGCGCAGTCGTCTCGATCACAGCCAGAGCCTCTCCCCGAACGTTTTCCTCCACGCTCCCCCAACGCTGGAGCATGCTGGCATACCCCAGAAGAGTACTTAAGGGGGTCCGCAACTCATGGGACACATTTGCCACGACGTTTTGCTGAACCAGGTATCCTTCTTCGATACGGTTCAGCATGACATTGAGAGACAACTTCAGTTCTTCCACCTCGTCAAGCGTTTTTTTCACCGGAAAGCGGGCCGAGAGGTTCTCTGAACCGATGACTGCCAGGGTACGATTGACTGCCCGGAGTGGTCTGAGAAGATATTCGGAGAGAGCATAACTCGCCAAAAGAATGACGACGGCAAAGGGAGGAAGAACCAGGAAGGCGAGCCTCCGAATTTTATCCAGGGAGCGGATGGAAGAGCTGATGTTTTTTCCCACCACCAGCGGTACCCCCTGTTTCTCCACTTTCAAAAACAGAAAATATTCCCCCTCTTCTTTTACCAATCCTTCTCGCCACAAGTCAGGTTTCAGACTCCAGGAATCCTGAAGAACCTTGATCGTCCCCCCGGTGTCACTCCCCACCAGGAACTCCGGGGGAAAAGAACGTCCCCATCCCATCCCGTGCATCATCATTCTTCCTCCCCCCTGCTCCATCCGGCTCTGGATATCCTCTCTCTCCGAAGCCAGTATCCCGGAACGGGTGAAATCATAAAAGAAGTAGACGGCAAAGAGGGTGATGATCAAAAACCAGACAAAATTGAACAGAGTGATTCGAAGGCTGATTTTCATGAGAAATATGTTGAATAGTAAATGGTAAGACCCGTTGAACTGCTGACGTGCAGAATTGAGATGGTCATGGTTTCTCCTTGAAGGTGTACCCTACGCCGCGCACGGTATGAATATACTTCCCTTTCTCTCCCAATTTGCGGCGGAGATAGTTGATGTATACTTCCACAACTCCCGTACTGCCGAAAAAGTCGGGACCCCAGACATTCTGGAGAATGGTATCTTTTGACACCACCCGTCCGGCATTTTTGATCAGGAAAAGCAGGAGATCAAATTCTGTCTTGGTGAGGGTTATTTCCGCATCTCCCACAAAAGCCTGGCGTGAGAAAGGATCAATGCGTACCTCCATGACCTTGATCATCTCCCGGTTCGCCACCGTGGTACGCCGGAGGAGCGCTTCCATCCGTGCCAGGAGTTCTTCGATGGCAAAGGGCTTCACCAGGTAATCATCCGCCCCGATACGCAACCCCTTCACCCGGTGGTCGGTTTCACCCAAAGCAGTGAGCATGAGGATGGGGACACTCTCGGAAAGACGACGGATTCTTTTCGCCACTTCCCACCCATCGATGTCGGGGAGCATGATATCTAAGATGATGAGATCGGGGGACCAGGTGAAAAAATCTTCCACCGCCCCTTCCCCGGTGGGGGATCGATGAGTTTCGTAGCCTTCGTGGGTCAGTTCCAATTCCAGAAGGCGGGATATCTTGGGATCATCTTCCACAATCAGGACCTTGGTCCGGTTTCCGCTCATTCTCACCAGCTCCTGAATACACAATACCCCCTTGTTGATTCTCTGTAAAGAACCGTCTTTCTAATTTCTGCCCCGACGGAGTGACGGCATGGCTTTCCAGGCAATCATCGAAGCTCCCAGTGCCTTGAGAATATCGGTCCAAATGAAGGGCCAGAAAACAATCTTGAGGAGAAGATTGACCGAGATTTCAGAGGCAAGAATGTACTTCCCGACAAACCAGAAATAGAAGAGACCAGGAATATAATAAAAAAAAGCCCCCAGAAAAGAGAGGACCAGAAGGAAGGGATAGGTCACTGCTTTCCTTTTTTTCAGGAGCATCGAGAGGAGGGGAGAAACCAGGGCAAATCCCAGAAGAAAACCAAAGGTCGGCTTGAAAACATAGGTCAATCCGCCATAGGGGGGAGAGGCAAAAACCGGCACCCCAAAGAGCCCCAGCAAAAGATATCCCACCCAGCCAATAAAAGCTTCCTGGGGAGAAAAAACCAGCCCAGCAAGAATAGCCACAAAGGGGAGCAGGCTAAAGGGAACCACCGCGGAACCGAAACGAATCAGAGAAGCAGCGACACCAGCCAAGGCACACAACAGGGCACTGCGTACCAGGGTACGAGGAGAGATCTTCATTCGAATTCCTTCCTCCCCATAGAGGAGTGAAAAGATGAGATTGCCCCGCCATTAAAAACCGGTGGTCCACAATAACAGGTGGTATTCATTTTCTTCAACCATTCACAATTCATTGCCTTTTCTGAGCAGCACAGAAACTAACTTCGCCCCACTGGAAGCGTCGGAGACCAGATTTTGTAAACACCAGGAGAGCTCCTTCCTCGTCAATCCCTTCCATTCGTCCTTCCAGCACCTCGCCTGTCCCGCGGAGAAAAATCGGCTCTCCTTTGCCCACCAGACGCCTGGTGTACGCTTCCTGCAAAGCACGATCCTCCCCCGGTTTTCTCCACCGGGCATACCATTCCCGGAAAAAAGAAAAGAAGGAGGTGATGATTTGCTCTTTTTCCACGAACTCCCCCTTTTCAATGCGGAGAGAAGTCGCTTTCCCCCGAAGCATCGGAGGAAAATCCGCTTCTTCCATGTTTACATTGATTCCCACTCCGATGATGACCCAATTTACTTCGTTCCGTTCCAGGGAACTTTCCAGCAATATCCCCGCAGTTTTTTTTCCACCGAGCAACACATCATTGGGCCATTTCAACCCGGGGAGAAGCCCAATCCTCTCCAGCGAAAGCGAGAGCGCCAGGGCACTCACCAGGGCTATTTGGGGGCAGTGAACCGGGCCGATACTGGTTGGCCGGAGGAGGAGGGAAAAAACCAGGCTCTTTTCCGGTAGGGAAAACCAGCCTCTTCCTCTTCTCCCTCGCCCTTCGGTTTGTTCCCTGGCTATCACGACGGTCCCTTCCGGAGATCCGTCCCGGGCGAGGTCTCGTACCAAACGGTTCGTCGAATCAATTTCTTCCC
>JAPLGF010000129.1 GCA_026390275.1 Candidatus Atribacteria bacterium | reverse complement strand
GATGAAGGATAATTTTGAACGTATAATTCCTGAAACTCAGCTTGCTGATATTAATTATATAATTAACAGATCAGATATTCTCAGCAAGGAACTCAAAGCTGAAGATATTGCACTACTGAAGGAATATATCAAAACTGTAAGTACTGATCCAAATCGTCAGTTTAAAAACACAGTTGTCAGTTCTTATGCTTCACCCGACGGGAAATATGAATTAAATGAAAAGCTTTCCGGTAAAAGAGCCCGGAGCTGGGAGAGCTGATCGGGATTACCAGACGCTTCCTTGAGGGCAGTGATATGGGGAATGGCGGCGAGTCGGGCCATGGTCTCGGGCTCCACGTTGACCCCGGTACGAGAGGGAATATTATAGATGATGACAGGAACATCGACCGCTTCCGCAATGGCCCGGAAATGCTGAAAGAGTCCTTCCTGGGGTGGTTTGTTATAGTAGGGAGCCACTGCCAAGATTCCATGTACTCCCAACCGGCTTGCCTCCCGAGACAACTCCACCGATTCCCGGGTGGAATAGGTACAGGTTCCAGCGACAATCCTGGCTCGATCCCCCACTTCATCGATGGCTTCCCCAAAGAGGTGGAGCTTTTCCTCCCGGGTGAGAGTGGGTGATTCACCGGTCGTCCCGGAAACCACGATTCCATCGGACCCCTCATCCACTAAATGTTTCACCAGCCTCCGAAATTCTGGATAATTGACCTCCTGCCGGGAATCAAACGGGGTTACCACTGCTGTCAGGACATGACCAAATTCACCACCCATGTTGGACCCCCTTAGCATATTTCTTCCAGTTGAAACTTGCGATGTAGAACCTGGATCGCCTTTTCCATGTCACCGGCATTCACCAGGCACGTCATGGTCACGTGGGAATCACTGGTCTGGAGAATTTCCACCTCGACTTCTTTTAATGCTTCCACCATGGTGGAGACCACCCCCGGCCGATCGGCCATACCGGATCCGATAAGCGAAATCTTGGCACAGGGAAAAGTCAGGCTGAGATCAAAATTCTCTTTCTCGAGGAGGTCTTTCACCTTCTGGGCTTTCCCTTCTTCTGCGACAAAGGCCACCGTTTCCGGGAACAGGTTGATGAGATCGATGCTGATCTCCTTCTGGGCTAAGAGCTGGAACATCTTCAAGCTGTTTTCCCGGTTTCCGTTTAATTTCACCCGGATCTGGGCTAATCCCTTCCGGTAGGCAATGCTGTAAACCGGTTTATTCTGGGAAAAAAGCCGCATCCCTTCGTTGGAAAGGGTACGAATGTCACAGATGAGAGTCCCCTTGCCGGAATCGCTGAGACTGCGGACCCGAAGTGGAACCCGGTACTCCCGGGCCATGTTCATGGCCTTATCATGAATCACCTTCGCTCCCTGCTGGATGATCTCCGCTGCTTCGGTATAGGTGAGCCCTTCCAGGATATGAGCCTCCGGAACGATCCGAGGATCGGCAGTCATGACCCCAATCACGTCGGTAAAAATATCCACATAGTCGGCTTCCAAGGCAACACCCAGGACTACCGCCGAGGTATCACTTCCTCCCCGGCCCAGGGTGGTGACATCACCCTCTTCTGTGATTCCTTGAAAACCGGCTACCACCACGACATACCCCTGTTCCAGGTACTTTTGAATTTTTTCTGTCTCCACTCGCTTAATGGTGGCATCTCCAAAACGTTCGTCGGTGATGATCCCGGCCTGCCAGCCGGTGAGGGCGATGGCTTTAACACCAATACGACCCAGGGTCTGCACCATTACGACGGACGAAATGATTTCTCCACAGGACATCAACAGGTCCAGATTTCGGGGATCCAGTTCATCATATTCACTTTTAGCTAAGGAAATGAGGGTATCGGTAGCGTAGGGGGCACCAGCACGGCCCATGGCGGAAACCACCGCCACCGGCGCGAACCCCTCGTCCAGTGCTTCCTTGAGCTTGAAAGCCGCCTTCTCCCGGAGCTCCGGTGTATGGACTGATGTTCCTCCAAATTTCTGTACCACTATCTTCATGTTTGTCCACCCCTCAATGTATCCTGGATTCTTTCCATGGCTTGCCCCAGTTGATCATCTGCCGTGGTAATCGAAATACGCACATACCCTTCTCCGTATCTCCCGAACCCGATTCCCGGTGTCACCACTACCCCGGCCTGGTCGAGTAGATACCCGGCAAAACCCAGGGCAGTGTACCCTTCTGGGACCGGAATCCAGATGTAGAAACTGGCCTGGGGGAAAGGAAGATCAAAACCCAGGGAACGAAATGCATTCACCACCACGTTCCGGCGACGGGTATAGATGGGAAGAATCGTCCTCAACACCTCATCGACATGAGAAAGAGCTTCCGTCCCGGCCCACTGAATGGCATTGAAAATCCCGGAATCAATGTTCGTTTTCATCCGACCCAGAGCTTCCACCAGTTTTTCATTTCCCACCGCAAAACCGATACGCCAGCCGGTCATATTGAAAGTCTTGGAAAGCGAATGGAACTCGATGGCCACCTCCCGGGCTCCCTCGACCTGGAAGATGGACGGGGCCCGATACCCATCGTAACTCACTTCCGAATAGGCTAAGTCATGGGCAATCACAAAATCATAGCGATGCGCCAGCTCCACGATGTCACGGAAAAAGTCAAGGGGAGCTGGCCAGAACAATATCACCCGGATTGACCAAACACCAGGAAAAATGCGCGATCCCCTCTTTGGACCCGATGAGAGAAACCACCTCCCGATGGGGATCAAAATCCACTCCGAAACGTTCCGCATACCAGTTCGCCGCCGCTTCCCGGTAGGCCGGCAGACCCCGATAGGATGGGTAACGATGATTCTCGGGACGGGTGGCTTCGGAACACAGACGTTGCACAATGAATTCCGGAGTGGGGAGATCCGGGTCACCGATCCCCAGGTCGATGATATCCCGGCCATTCTTGCGGGCCACTTCAATTTTTTTCTCGATCTCGGCAAACAAGTACGGGGGAAGATTTTTTATTCGGGTTGCAATGTCCATCTTTCTTCCTCCTCCTCTGCCATATCTCCTTCAAAGACGCTCACCGCCGGTCCCTCCATCAAAACATGGTTATCCCGTTCGGACCATTCCATGGTGAGACTCCCTCCCGGAAGATGTATTTCCGCTTGACGTTCCAGTACTCCATTCAGCACTCCCGCCACCAGCACCGCACAGGCGCCGGTACCGCAGGCTAAGGTGACTCCCACCCCGCGTTCCCAGATCTTCACCTCTGCCTTCCGGGATGATAGAACCTGTACAAATTCCACATTCGTCTTCCGGGGGAAAAGAGGAAGGGTCTCGATCTTTCGTCCGAAAGTCTCCCAGTTTTCCGGGATCTCAAAGATGACTGCATGGGGATTCCCCATCGATACCGCGGTGAATCGAAATTCTCTATCGTCAAGCAGAAGTGGTTCTGCTATCACTCGTTCTTTCTGAATCCGAACCGGGATTTCTTTGGGGTACAACCTCGGCTCCCCCATATCCACCCGTACCGCTCTCACCTTTTCATCTTCTAATAAGACCTCGGGAACGATGATCCCCGCCCCGGTCTCCACTGTAAAGATGGGATCCGGAACGATGGCCTGTTCGTACACATATTTCGCCAGGCATCGAATCCCATTTCCGCACATTTCTGCTTCGCTCCCGTCGGAATTGAAGATGCGCATCCGAACCTCGGCCACATCCGACGGAAGAACCACAATCACCCCATCCGCCCCAATTCCAAAATGACGGTCACACATCTTCCGGGCGAACGGTCCGTAGGATACATTTTTTTCGGCCTCTTTTTCGTTAATAAGAATGAAATCATTCCCTGATCCCTGCATCTTGATGAAATGCATGGCAAACCTCATAAATCCAGGATTTTTTCCAAGCCGTAATAAAAACCTTTATGTGAAGCCAGGTCCCGGATGGCCATGATGATACCGGGCATGAAAGAGACCCGGCTCAAGGAATCATGACGGATGGTGAGGGTCTGGCCTTCTCCACCGAAAATCACTTCTTGGTGAGCCACAAAACCAGAAAGACGCACGCTGTGAATGTTCACCGAGCCAATTCGTCCCCCCCGGGCTCCCGGAACCAGTTCCACCGTCTTATCCTCTCCCACTCCCCTGTTCATCTCCCTGTTCATCTCCATGATACCTTCTGCTGTCTTGATGGCCGTTCCGGAGGGAGCATCCTTTTTCTGGGGATGATGGAACTCGATGATTTCTGCCCGTTCCAGGTATTTCGCGGCGGTTTTCGCAAACTGCATCATGAGAACCGCCCCGATCGCAAAGTTGGGAGCGACTAAACATCCGATATTATTTGCTAAACACTTCTTTTCCAGGTCCTTCAGCTCCTCGGTGCGCAAACCGGTGGTCCCGATCACCATTGACACCTGGTGTTCTAAATAGACCGGCAGATTTCCACGTAAGGCATCGGCATGAGTAAAATCACATACCACCTGGGGGAGAGATTCATCCAGGGTTCTGGAAAGAAACCTTTCCATCACCACTCCAGAAAGGTCTATCCCACACATCTGGCCCACTTCCACCCCCACCTGGGAGACATCACAGGCCCCTACCAGTTTCAGGTCCTCTTCCCAATGGATGGCCCGGACCAGTTCCTGTCCCATCTTCCCCGCTGCCCCAGACACCAGCACCCGAATCGTGTCCATCCTCTATTCCCCTTCTTCCTGGAGATAATCCGGAATGATGTCTCTCCTGGTGAGATCATACCAGCTCTCCGGCCGGACCACCAGTACCGGTTTCCCCTCTCGGATGAATACCACCCCTGGTCGGGGGATCATGTTATAATTCGAGGCCATGGAGTGATTGTAGGCCCCGGTCCCTTCCACCACCAGGACATCTCCCCGCATGACCGGAACAAGCTCGGTGTCCCCGATGATCACGTCCCCGGTCTCACAACACTTACCCACGATGGAAACCTTTTCCTTTCCTCCTCCCAAAACCCGATTCCCCACCAGAGACTGGTACTTCGCATCATACAACACCGGCCGGGGATTATCCGCCATGCCACCATCCACCGCCACATACTTCTTGATCCCCGGGATTTCCTTAACCGTTCCCACCCGGTAGATGGTGCTTCCAGCTGTATTCCCGATCGATCGGCCCGGCTCCACGAAAAGATGGGGAAGTGGTACCTTATACTTCTGACAATTCTCCTTCACTGCACCACAAATAATTTCCGCATAGGATTCCACACTGGGGAAACGTCCTTTATCTTCATCCAGATAGGGAACACCCAATCCTCCTCCCAGGTCGAGTTCCGGAAGAAGACATCTGGTTTTCTCCCCCACTTCGGCCAAGAAGCGGACCATCACCTCTATCGCTTTTCCAAATGGTTCCAGAGTATCGATCTGTGACCCGATATGACAATGGATCCCTTTCACATCCAGGTATCCACAGGAGAGCGCCTTCTGAACCACCAGCAGAGCAATCCCTTCCATCAGTGGGAGTCCAAACTTACTATCCACCTTCCCGGTGGTAATGAAGGCGTGGGTATGGGGATCAATCCCGGGGGTGATGCGGAAAAAAACCGGGAGCTTCCCTCTCTCATATTTTTGTGCTTCCTCAATGAGGAGGTCCAACTCCGATTCACTATCGATCACCCAACGACCGATTCCATTTTTTAAAACCAGGGAATGCTCTTCCGGGCTCTTGTTGTTCCCATGAAACAGGACCTGCTCCATCGGGAACCCGCTCCCTAATGCAGTGTAATATTCTCCTCCCGATACCGTGTCCAGCCACAGTCCTTCCTGTCCCAACACCCGGCACATCGCCGAACACAAAAACGCTTTCCCGGCAAACGCAATAGAAACCTCCGGATACCGTTCTTCAAATACTTTTTTGTACTCCCTCATATTCTCGCGGAGCAGTGCCTCGTCAAAAACATACAGCGGAGTTCCCAACTTATCAGCGAGCAGAACTACGTCACAACCGGCTATTTCTAAGTGGTTTTTTTCGTTAACGGCCTTGTTTCCGAGCATGGTTTTCCCCTTCGTGGAAAAAATCTTTTGCCAGTCATAACATATGGAATGTGGTTTGTCAATGTGTGATTATTCGTGTTGTGATTATTCTGTGATATTGTCACCCTTAAACTGTTCTGTGAAAATGTCACCATGAGAAAGGAAGTGGTACTTTTTCATCTTCTCCATGATTGATAGTTACTGTTACAAATTTGTATGCTATCAAGCTATTGAAGAACTCAGGCATAAAATTTTCCTGGAAGAAACCAATCGAACATTCCAAAAGCTGAAAAACAATACCGCATTATGGAATGAAGAACTGGACGAACGGAACGAGTGGGACGTCATCATTCATGACAGACTTGAGGATGAATAAAAATGGAGCCCTCGCAAGGAGAAATCTGGTTGGCAGATCTCCCTCCCCCTCCAGGGCATGAACAATCTGGGACAAGACCCGGTCTCATCGTTTTGGTAGACATTTTCAATCATGGTCCCGCAGAACTGGTGGTGGTCATTCCGATAACCTCAAAGAAAAAGAACATCCCCTTCCCCATCGAAACCATTTCGCAAGAAAGTGGTCTCCTCCCAACGAGTTACATCAAGTGTAAGGACCTCAGGTCTCTTTCAAAATCGAGGTTAGTCAAGATGATGGGGGGGTGATAACTTCAGATACTATGAAACGGGTGAAAAA
The DNA here is from genome assembly GCA_026390275.1 of Candidatus Atribacteria bacterium. Classification (GTDB taxonomy): domain Bacteria; phylum Atribacterota; class Atribacteria; order Atribacterales; family Atribacteraceae; genus JAPLGF01. Next base: position 11,347 of record JAPLGF010000129.1, on the reverse strand, counting down.
TTGCATATCGATCCTTTTGGGAACGTAAAGTAAGGGGGTTTCCCAATTAATTCTTAACTTCTTCCGTTTCTGTTTCAATCACCACCTGGTGTTTGTGGTGTTTCCACTGGGCCATATCAATACTCAGGGTATCAATCGCTTTAATGGTGACAGGTTTATCTTCCTCCCCACCCCTTGAACATGAGGTACATCTCCTCTTGCCGGGATATCATCTGTTTCAGGAGTGATTCCATCCGATCCTGCCTTTCTTCCGTTAGACCCTGCCTTTCTTCAAATCGTTCCTGCCTTGAATCTAGTTTCTTCAAATCTTTCTTGATAGATGTAATATCATCCCGCATGTTCTTCTGCTCATTTTCAATTGAGTCAAACCTCTTGAGTTGTTTCTCGATGGCATCAAATCGGGTGAGTTGTTTCTCGATGGCATCAAATCTTGTTAATTCCTTCTCAATAGCATCGAACCTGGTGAGTTGTTTCTCAACAACATCGAGTCTTTCCAACTTCTTATTAATCTTCTGAATCTGCGCCAGGATCTCGTTCAGCACTTGTTCCATTTGTTCACCTCAAAATATTGTTATCGTTACTCTATGATATCATTATAAAATTTTTTGTCCATCGATAGAAAAAGTAACAAAAAAAACGGCGATCTCCCTCGTGCCTGGATCAGGAAAACGATGGGGAGGAATTAATCAGACGACTAAAAAAATCATTGGTTTCTTTAGGGATATGCCGGAGGAATTGATTATTCTTTTTATGCAGTGGATTAAATTTGCTTTTTCAGTGAAGGTCCCTCGATCCCTTCAGGAAAGTATAAGGAAGATCATTAATGAATCCAAACCAAAGGAGGTGAATACCATGATATCCAATCTGGCCAAGACTCTTGAAGAAATGGAACAGAAAGCGGAAAAGAGAGGGATAGAAGAAGGAGAAAAGAGAGGAGAAATGGAACTCACCGGACTTTCCCGGGAAGAAGTGGAGAAGATGAAAGAAAAAAATGATTGAACAAATGGTGACTTTAACTTAATAACTGAGTGCCAGGCACCGGAAACCTGTGTAAACCTGTGTCAATTCTTTTAATAACTGAGTGTCAAGTGCCTCAACCTCAGAAAGCTTGATTATTTAAAAAGCTGGAAGTAAAATGTAACTACTATAGGAATACAAAGGTGGCTACCATGAAAGTAGTAAGCATGAGGGAAGCAAAAAGCAAGCTTTCTTCACTGATCAGATCAAAAGAAACGGTGATTGTCACCATGCGAAATAAACCAGTGGCCAGAATTGAAGCGCTAAGTCCAATAGAAGCCTCTCTTTTTCAAGCTCAGGAAGCTCTGGAGAATACCGGTATTTCAGAGGAAGAAGCCCTGGAAATTTTAAAGCAAGCCCGCCAAAAAATTTATGCTTCCCAGGATTAGGGTGGTTATCGATGCCAATGTAGTCATATCAACCTTAATCGGTGGTGAAATTCCATCCACCGCTCTTTTCCTGGCTCTAAACAATGGTTCCGTATACCGACCACCTGAGATGGAAAAAGAGCTTTTTGCTTTCTTAGAAGAACTGGAAAAACAGGCTTCAAAAAAGGGCGGTTTATTTAGTAAAGATCAAAGAGAACAGGTAAAAAAATTCTTCACCGATTTTTTGAAAGAGAGCAAACCTCACCACCCTTCCCAGATTCAGCCTTTTTCCATAACTTAATAACTTGATAACTTGGTGCCAGGCACCGTCAAGTTATCGCAGGAGGCGGAGTTCAGGTCAATAACTGAATAACTGAGTGACGGGCACCAAAATCTCTATGAGTGGACCTGGTGCCGACCCTCACGGAGTCACAATCGGGAAGTTCAAGCTGAAGGTGTCAAGCATGCCCAATAGCTCGGCGAACTTCATCCCTTTCCCTTCGACCTTAATCTGTCCGGCTGAAAGTTCTTTCTCGATCGTTGTCTCGAGAAGGATGAGAGCATCCAACACGGCGCGGGATAGGGTCACGGTAGCATCGGCATTTGGTGCCTGCCAATCGGCGAGGTAGGTCAGGGCACAATTGGAAAGGTTCAATGTGTACTGTTCGCCGGTGTCGGTGAAATTCCAATTCAGGATGATCTTTTTGCCGTTGGCCTTGGCTGCGTTCAGGCGTACCCCCATGTAGTCGAAGAAGAGGGGCATGGTCATCGCCCGGATGGTGTCCGGGCTGGCGCTCGCGCCGGTATCCTTCCCCATGATAATACCATTGCGTAATTCCCAGGCACCCACCAGGTAGATATTGCGCCAGGTCCCGGCCTCGGCCTGGTAGCCGAGCTGCGCCAGGGCGTCGGCCTCCAGGAAACGGGCTTCAGTGTTATCCGGCTCAGCAAAAACGACCTGGTTCAACACCTGCGCCACCCAGCGGTACTCACCCTTCTGGAAGTCCTCCCGAGCTTTGGTGATGATCGCTTGGGTTCCACCCATGTAGTCGACGAACTTCCGGGCGGCTTCCACCGGGGTCAAGGGGTTCAGGTTGGCCGGGTTACCATCGTACCAGCCAAGGTACTTTTGGTAGACGGCCTTCACATCGTGGCTGAGGCTTCCGTAGTAACCGTGGGTGTACCACTGCTGGCTAAGACTGGCCGGCAGCTGGATTGTCTCGGAGATCTCGATCGGAGTGTAACCCTGGTTGATCAGGTTCAGGGTCTGGTCGTTGATGAACTCATAGAGGTCGCGCTGGTTGGCCAGGAAAGCCACCACATTCTCCCTCCCCCAGCAAGGCCAGTGGTGCTGAGCGATGAGTATCTCGGTCTTGTCCCCATAGAGGGCAATGTCTTCGTTCAGCGAGGTCGCCCACTTCTTGGCGTCGCGCACCTGTGCACCACGTAGCGTGAGGATGTTGTGAAGTAAGGGACAGGCGATCTCGGCGGCATCCAGTACCTTGAACTGGGGAAAGTAAAGGGTCATCTCAGCGGGTGCCTCGGTCCCCGAGACCATCTGAAACTGGATTTCCACTCCGTCAATGGTTCGACTCTCGCCAGTCTTGCCGATGATATCGGTGGGAGGGATCAAAGTGATGGTTCCCGTCGGAAAGGATTTCCCCAGTCCGTTGTCGACCTGGCCAAACTCTCCTCTGGGCAGGAGGATGCCATACTGGTATCCGGCGCGACGGCTCATGGCCGTCCCAGCATAGACATTCTCGCTAACCGCCGCTGCAAGGAAACCTTCCGGTGCAAGGATTGAGACTCTGGCACTCTTGACGTCTTCAGTGGAAACAACGCCTTTCACACCACCATAATGGTCGATGTGGCTGTGGGTATAGATCACTGCAACCACCGGTTTCTGGCCGAACTGCTGAAAGTAGAGATTCAAGCCGGCCCTAGATGTCTCCACCGTGCTCAGAGGATCGATCAGGATCAGCCCGCTGTCCCCCTCAATGATTGTCATGTTGGACATATCGAAACCACGGACCTGATAAACGCGGTCCGTGACTTTGAAAAGGCCGTTGTTCATATTCAACTGAGCCATCCGCCACAGGCTGGGATTGACACTGGGGGGCGGTTCCTTCCCTTGCAAGAACTCGAACCCCTTTAGTGTCCAAACTGGCATGCCGGTTTCCGTCTTGATGGTCATATCGGGTAAAGAGGTGATGAAACCACGCTGGGCGTCCTGGAAAGCCTCCTGATCAGCGAAGGGCAGAATTTTGGCCAGCTCGGCGTTGTACTGGATGGTGGCCGGCTGAGCCGGACCTGGCTTGGGAAGAATAATCAGTGTTGGAGATGGGGTGGAAACACCCTGACTACAGGCTGCCACCACCGGCACGAGCAGGACCAGAGGCACAAAGAAAAGAACCAACTTTTTCCATGCGAAACATTTATCAAACATCTTCTTCCCTCCTTTTGGATCTTTTTTCGCTCACAGTCATCGCCCCGAGAAAACTGAGCGCACCCTTCCTAAAGCTTTTCAACAATTTAAAGTGTAGTCCAAACCCACCAGGTGGTCAATAACAACTGTGTGACAGACACCAATAATCTTACTACACATCCCATTACAAAATCATATATTGCTGGACCAAACATATTGATAGCCCAAACGACCTTGCTGAGGGTATGTTTCTCCTCCATCGAATAATATAACTGAGTGCCAGGCACCGTTAAGTTTTTCGCGCCGCCACCAAGTGACGCTCGTCGCGGATGAAACGATCCCAATAATCCCGATGCCAAACCTGGGACCGCCGCACCCCAGTGCGGCATTCCTGGGCATTTCGTTCCTCCTGGGACCGTCGCACCCCAGTGCGGCTCATATTCTCATTGATCCATCGCGCCGTATAGTTCTTCCACGACAATACGATCTTCCCTAAAGAGAACCCCTCAAGCGGTTCAATCATTACATGACAATGGTTGGGCATCACAACCCACTCCAACAGGCGGCGACATCAGGTTCCCGTAAAACGCAGGAGCCATAACCTGCATCCAAGTAGACCTCGATTCTCTGGCGCAGTTGGGTCTGGCGAGCATCGCTATCTCGGACTTTTTCCTTCAGTTCCGCCTGCATCTGGTCCAATGCCGATTGTGGCAGGGAATCAGCCAGACGGTAGGTGATGTGTTGGATGACAGTGAATATGCTGCCGCAGGCTGTTCAGTGTCGAAGTGGGGTAGATAGCCGCGGGAATACCACCCTCGGGCTGGCTGCTCACCAGAACGGTTGTCTTCTGTCTTGTCATTGCTGATGCCGCACTGGGGTGCGGCGGTCCCAGGAACGGTACCAGGGCCGGCACCAGAGATAATCATCCCTACCAGAGATAATCATCCCTTTTTGCTCTTGAGGTCTCATCGACCCCGATCTGTTTTACGCCAGAGTAGTCCTCCACCTGACGGGCTGCCTCGGTACCGTAGTACATCATTCTCCAGAATATGCTGCCGCAGGCTATCATAATAACTGAGTGCCAGGCACCGTTAAGTGCTCATCTTCGTTTCCATAAATCTCATGATTTCTTCTAACCCTATTTCGGTACTTTCTTTCAGATCTGGAGAATGTTTATGATGTGGGAATGTCTTTATTTCCTTATGGTGTGGAGCATTATCCCATCGAATTCTTAATTTCCCATCCTTATTCTGCCAATGGTACGAATAGAGATACTCCCTCTCAGAAGTATATTCTCTATTACAAAACTCACTTTCATCTATCATCTATATTAAATGAGGATGATCTTGAAGGATCTCCTCAGGCGACATCCCCCCGGCTAATTTCCGCAAGATAAGCTCTACGGTGATTCGGGTTCCTTTTATCACCGGCTTTCCAAACATTATTTCCGGATTAATTTCAATCCTTTCATGTCTTTTCACGGTGTTTCCTCCTATAAAATTCTACAAAAACACGCTCCCCTTATAGTAAATAGTACATTCCTTTAAAAATCAAGGTTGATTTAGAATATCAATTACTTCTCACCATCAAAGACAATTCTATTTCTTTTTATTTTATAATACCCCAAAAACCAAGTACTATACCACGCCATGCATGAATCTAAGCCATTGACAGGTCAGAAGGACTTTTTTAAATGAAGTTAGAATTTAGAGAGGTAAAGTATGTATGAATACTTATAATAACTTAATGGCAGGTACCGGTAACCTTTCCAATAACCTTTTTTAGTACCTAAATATTGACAGGTTAAAGGGGTTTTCTTATACTGAAGTCAAGTTTTGTGGAGGCTAATGAGGAATGAAAACTTATATTTTTAAGGTAGTCATTGAACCCGATGGGGAAAGGTGGCACGCTTATTGTCCTATTTTAGAGCGATATGGTGCTATCACCTGGGGTTATACCCAAGAAGAAGCTCTAAAAAATATTCAAGAAGTGGTGGAAATGGTTGTTGAAGAACTGAAAGAAGACAACCTCCCTATTCCTAAAGAACCCCAGGAAGAAGTAGAAGTTTTTCCCGAACCCCGAGCAGTAGTAACCATTTAAAATGATCATCGATTTTAGCCAACTCCGGAACCTAACCGCTCGGGAGATAATCAGCGCTCTTTCTAAGGATGGATTTTATCTTAGAAATCAAAGAGGAAGTCACCAACGCTATTATCACCCTGATGGAAGAAGGATAACCCTTTCCTTCCATCACCCGGGAGATACCTTCCCTCCCAAAACTTTAAAAAAGATGATAGAAAATCAGGCAAGATGGACTGCGGAAGATCTTAAGCGACTTAACCTTTTGTAATAATTTCATGCCAGGCACCTCAATATTACTCGAAAAATACTTATTTTACTCCAAGTTTCATTTCGTCCTTCAAATCTTTCTTTGCTGGTCTGAAATATAAACCAGCAATAATGAATGGAGCACTTTAGCATTTTCCGTCATCCCTATGGTTGAGCTATATTTAAGGTAATTATGGTAAAGTCGGAAAAATTTCCGCCATTCAATAACTTAACTGAGTGCCAGGCACCATTAAGTTTCTAACAGAGAGCCAGCCTCATCACCCCTCTCAGGCCCAACCTTACTCCCGAGACAAAGTTGATAACGTGTATATAGCAGTGACATTGGAGGTGGAAGCTCAGTTTCTGATAACCGGTGATAAAGATTCACTCATTTTGAAAAATCAGTTTGAATCCTTCAATATTGTAAACCCTCGAGAGTATGTCAATTTGATGGCAAAAAAGTAAAATCAACCGCTAATAAAGATATCTCTTGGGTGACAGGTGCCTTTACTTTAATTGGTATCGCATTACCAAATCATAGGCAGCTTGACCCGAAATCCCAATAACTCGACCGATCTCACTGAGAGTATACTTCTCTTCCATCGAAGATTGAATAAATTTGATTTTGTAGGGAGTCAGACACCTCTTTTTTGATCCCTGTTTTAAGAGAAGGACATCCTGGGGATTTGCTCCGGATAGAAGTAATAGCTCAGCAAGGGTTCTTCTCACATCGCATTTTTCCCTGGAAGGACTGCTTACCGGCTCAGCTTCGTCATCCCCAATCGCGATGGCCGTTTCGTAATTGACGGTATCGTCTGAGACCTGATCGATACACTGGATATACATCTTGATCGCCACCGACCTTACTTTTGAAAGAATATCGAGTACCAGACCAATATCAACCAGGCTCTCATCGTTGTTTCGGTAAAAGACATCACTGCTCCAGGGATACTCATTAACTGTGGAACACATCTTCGCCTGAACCGGATTTTGATGGAGATAACGAACCAATTCAAAGAGATATCTCTCATCCAGGACCAATATCGCTTTGTATCTTCCTTCAAAGACATGTCCGGATCTCGAGTGTTGTTTGTTAAAATATTTACTGTATTTACTGTTCAATTTGTGCATGATGGTGTGAAGGGGTTTATTGGTGGTTTGCAGGAGAAGATGGTAATGATTATCCATGAAGACATAGCCAAAAAGCTTAAAACCCAGAGGATTTTTTTGTTCTTTCAGCTGATCAATAAAAAATTGCTTATCGAGTGACCCCTTGAAGATGTACTCCCGATTATTCCCTCGAGAAATGACGTGGTAAATCCCTCCATCGTATTCAATACGTGGATTTCTCCCCAAAAATTATGCCTCCTAATAACCGGTTAATCCATAATACCAGGAGGCGTAGATCAAATCAATAACTTGATAACTTGGTGCCAGGCACCGTTAAGTTATTCCCTACCCAGCCACTCCTTTACCCCCTCCCCTTCTTTAGATATAATAGTAAAAAGGAATACGGGGAGATCTATGTCATCCGGTGTTTCTGGAACTCCTGCAGTGCTTTGTCAGGAAGGGATGGGTGAACCAGATTGATGAGCAGAGTCTCACCCGGATCGATAAGTCCTATATCCTCTCCGACTTCCGGGAGAAAGAAGCGGATCTGGTCTACCAGGTAAATGTGAAGATAAAACTTAATAACTTGATAACTTGGTGCCAGGCACCATCAAGTTTTCCTGCAAGTTTGCTATATGCTATAATCCTATAATCCACACAAGAGGTGAAACCAATGAGAGTGTTAAATTATCGAGTTCTGCTCCGAAAGGAAAAGGAAGGAGGATTCACAGTTATTGTAACTTCCCTCCCTGGATGCGTTACCTATGGGGAAACCCCTGAAGAAGCTCTTGCAATGGCAAGGGAAGCCATCGAGCTCTACCTCGATAGCCTTATGGCTGAAGGAGAAGAAATACCTACTGATGAAGCAACCCTGGAGTACACTCTCAGTTTACAGAGAGAGGATTTATAGGTGGCTAATTTTAAACCTTCGGAAATCATAAGAATCCTTGAGAAGAAAGGCTTCGTCCTCCATCGAACAAGAGGAAGCCACCATATCTACTATCACTCAGAGTCAAGAAGAAGAGTTGTGGTTCCCCTGCATAAAAAAGACCTACCCAAGGGTACCTTTTACACCATTCTAAGGCAGGCGGGGATTCACAAAGAAGATTTAGAAAACCTTTGATTCCCTCCCCATTTTAGTTTATGCCTTCTTTTTTTATCTATCCCGCCCCTTTACTCGTTATGCCCGTAATAACTGAGTGCCAGGCACCGGAAACCTGCGCTGGTTTGCCCATCACGAGTTGCCCCGCTCCCTCATTCTCGCTTCTGGATGCCGGGAGGGGCATACAAAGGATCGAGCTCCTTTGTTTGAGGCAGGTACATTCGCATCGTCACCGAGAAGGCGCCGTCGGGTGCCGGAAGCCAGTTCGATTCCTTGTCTACACCCGGGGAATCATGCTGGAAATAAATCACCAATGATCTGTCCGCACCACGCAGCAAGCCTTTTGTCCGGTCACCGATCGAGTAGCGCTGGATCGGGTTCTCCACCATCAATTGGCCGGGCAGGCTGTACATGGTGAGCGACCAGAAGGCATTCACTGCCGGGATCTGGTCCTTAGCGAAGGTGAGCGCATAGTTTTGCTTGGAGGTATCCAGAGGATCACCATCGGCATCCCGATTGGAGCTCAGGTAATACGCTTCTTCCAGATTGTTCCCGTACAGTCCCAAGTGGGCCGCAGCGGCCCGGGTCAGGTATTGCCCCTGCATCTGCTCTCGATCGCCAAAGATCCGCGGTGCCAGGTTCCAGCCGTTCTTCTGCTCTCCCACCTGAGCGGATTCCGCCTTGATCTTCGCCCAAGCCGAGACGACGCCGTCACTGATCGCGCTTTGCGTCTGAGCGTCGAGGGAGGAGGCGTCGAAGGGGCGATTGGGACCGACCCCGATCTGACCGAACTTGGCGATCAGGTCCTTTTCAGAGGGATCAACGACCAGTTGTCCCAGGAGGAAGTTGAAGTACGCAATGAAATCGGCTGATTCCGCTTTGGCTTGATCGTAGGCTGAAAAGCTGCCAGGCGCAGTGCCGGTCGGTGCAGGCTGACTAAAAAAGGCGCTCAATGGCTGCAGCCGGTATTGCTGCTGAATCGCCTTCACGTTCGGCACATCTTCCTGGCCGTCGACCGCCGTGCACACAATGCAATAGACGAAATTCCCCTCCGAGCGGAACACGGCATCCACACCGGACGGTTTATCCCCCTGCCAGGACGGCCCTGCGACCAGGTAGCTGCCCGCGGCCGTGCCTGTCGCCCGGGTGCCGATGTAGGCGAAGTTGTAGGTGTACAGATCCACCAACTGAAAGCTGTAGTAGCGGTCCGTGATGGCGGGAACACTGATCACGATTGGCTCCGCCCACAGGTCCAGCCAGGCGGAGGAATAGAGCGTGTCGTTGTTCGGGCGGACCACGTCCTTGAACTGCGGCCCCAGCAGGACGGTGCTGTGGATGAACCGGTTGAAGGGCCCTCTATAGGTGGGAGAGGTGGGGGAAATGGACTGGATGTACATCGTCCGATAGTTCTCCAGCATCGGGTAGGCGAAGATGTACGCCTCCTCGGCGATCGACTGCGTCTCCTCGGGACTGGCAGTCGGCATTACAACCTGCGAGGAACAGGCTGCAACCCCAGTGAGCATCAGCACGAGTATCCCAACAAGGATACCGTTCTTTGCGTTCATCGCGATTCTCATTTTGCCCTCCTTCGCGTAACTGAACATCGATATTAGTGTACGCTATTTCTTTCCGCTTTCCCACCCTATGCTCTGCTATCATCTTCTCCAGGTAAGTGAACCAGATGTTGGAAAATGCGTGGCGCACTATTGTCAGAAATCGTCGGAGGGCAAGTTGGATCTGTCTCTGTCTCCTCCTGGCAGCCGCTTCCACCGCGCAATTGGCCCTGACCTCCGGTACCGAGTACATCAACGGCACTGATGAGGGCTTCTACGCCTACCAACTACGGGAGATGTCTGAGCAGGGCTGGTCGGGCGGGCTCTCCCCGATCGAGGTCCCGCCGGTCTTCTTCTTCGTAGCCTACCCCTTCGCCAAGCTGTTCGGTGTTAACTTAATAACTTGATAACTTGGTGCCAGGCACCGTTAAGTTTGTTTCTCCCGTTTATAAATTCCAGCAAAATAGGGTATACTGAAAATGTTATCCGTAAAAACCAGTTCAAATCATAAAACCATCTGGACATTCCAATCATGGAAACGGCATTGTCAGTCAATGGGGTACGGATTCGGCTTACTGATGAGCGATGGATTCATATCATCGAAAACTACGATGAAGTGGCTGGTTATTTCGATGAGGTTCTGGATGTGATCGAGTCTCCGGACTGTGTCCTCCAGGGTTACGGCGGAGCCTTGATTGCTCTCCGCATAGAAGAAAGCAGTAAGTACCTGGCGGTGGTCTATCGGGAAACGAGTGGTCAAGACGGTTTTATCATTACAGCGTATCTTACAAGTAAATTGAAGCTGGAAAGAGAGGTGATCGTATGGCAACAACAAAAGTAGAGAAAACTTTAAAAGAAATCTACGAACTCTCCTCTCATTTTGTCAGAACATCAGAGACGAAAATGATTCTCGACTACGACCGGGAAGCTGACGTCCTCTACATCAGCCTTAAGAAACCGCAAAAAGCCACCGATTCGGAGATGCTGGAAGATGGAGTGCTCCTCCGATATCGGGACGAAGAACTCGTAGGAATCACCATTCTGGATGTTTCCAAGAGACTATACTAATCAAAAAATCCTCCTCAGATGCCCCTCAAGGTATACTGTGCCCCGAAAACTGGACAGTCATTTAAGATAACTTGGTGCCAGGCACCGTTAAGTTATTCCTTACACATGGATATGGTGCCGCAGAAGACGCCCGCTTCCACCCACAATTTTGAGACCGACCCCATCAATGCCTATGTCGAGAACGGTTGAATCAATAACTTGATAACTTGGTGCCAGGCACCGTTAAGTTATTTTTGTCTCGTTCCCGGGTAAACCTGCTTCCTTTCCCATCCATACTAATTCTACACCCAGCTTGTTTCAGGGTAGAAGTGAATTCTTCACTGGTAAACTGTACTCCCTGGTCGGTATTGAAGATCTCCGGACCGGATCGCTCCAG
>JAPLGF010000149.1 GCA_026390275.1 Candidatus Atribacteria bacterium | reverse complement strand
TCCTGGTATTCATCCACCAGAATATGCTCGAACTGGCCGGAGTATTTACGCCTGGTCTCGGGATCAGCCTGGAAAAGCTCCCAGACATAGAAGAGGAGGTCATCGAAATCCATGGCATTGGCTTCTTTTTTACGCTCTTGATAGAGGGCAAAAATGTTGCTGATCTGGCCCGACCACTCATGAAACTGACGAAAATTTCTCTCGATCACCTCTTCCACCGAAAGGAGCGTATTCCGGCTGAGGGAAATAATATTTATCACCATATCCGCCTTCGGAAAGCGGCGGGCTTTAAGATCGATCCCCGCTTCGGTGATGCAGGTTTCCATGAAATCTTTCTGATCCTCCCGGTCCATGATGGTAAAGTTAAAATCGTACCCGATCTTTCGGGCTTCCCGGCGGAGAATCAGATTTCCCAGGTGATGGAAAGTCCCCCCCCACATTTTTTTGAGAGGGAGTCCCAGCAGGCATTCCACCCGGTGGAGCATTTCCCGGGCGGCTTTATTGGTAAAGGTGGCGAGAAGAATATTTTCCGGATTCACTCCCTGATCGATCAGATAGGCCACCCGATAGATGATGGTTCGAGTCTTTCCACTTCCCGCCCCGGCAATCACCAGCATCGGTCCCTTGCCGGCACAAACTACTTTCTTCTGTTCCTCATTCAGCGCTTCATCATAATCGATATGAAACATTCCGGTTTTATCTTTATCCCCGATAGATTCCAGGTGGTCAATTTTATTTTCCAATTCTTCACTCTCGCTCCCTTATATAACTTCTTCCCCTTTTCAGCTCCGGGATTGGACTGCATCCATTAACACTGCCACCACTAAAAAAAGAAACAGGAGAAAGGGACTTTGTCCCAAGAACGTATCACTTTCCCCCAACCTTTTCAACACTTCACAACAGGAAATGGTTAAGAACACACTCCCCAGGAGGGAACTGATCACTCGCAAAGCTCTTTTGGTAGCCAGCGAGAAGAACCCACCCCCTAAAGAGAGAACCAGGAGTGCTACAAAAGGGAGGTTTCGGGTGAACCGCAGGAGTTCCACCCATTCCGTCAACATGATAAGAAGGTAATATCCATTCATGATCACCGCGATTCCGGCCAGAAAACGCCCGGCCGGGTCGCTTTTTTTCCAGGATAGCATGATCACCGCCAGAACGACAGCTCCCAAAAGGATGATCCAGAACGTCAGGGACTGGATATTCCAGTTCCAGTGTTCCAGCAGCTTCCGGGACCAGTTCCCGGGGGAAGAAGAGGAAAGAAAGAGTTGGGCCGTAACCAGGATGACCCAAAGCGTTGACAGGGCAAAAAAGAACCTGCGCCATCGTTGAAAGAAAAAACCGATGATAATTCCAGTGAGAAGAAGGGCAATCAAAAAGACCGGCCACCCGGCATTCATTTCTATCCACCTGAACCAAACATCCAGAAACACTCATTGTCCTCCTTTCACGTATGATTTGAGAATCATTTTTGCCGAGCGAGCTGCCACTCTTGCCAGTTTTAATTCCACGGTATTGACTTCTTCCGGATCAATCTCCTCTTCCTGGTTTCGATTCACCAGCACCCCACACACCGCTCCCGCCTGGAGGTGAAATACTCGGGCAATGGTAAAAAGGGTCGCCACCTCCATCTCATAATTGAGCACCCCCAGTTCCTTCCATTCCTGGAACGTCCCCTGGAGATTACGGATGACGTATCCCGTGTAGGTATCATACCGCTCCTGACCAGGATAGAAGGTGGCGGAGGTGCAGGTGATCCCGACGTGAAAGTCATAACCGAGCTCCATACAGGCTTCCGATAAAACCTGCACCACTTCAAAATTGGCACAGGCCGGGTAGAGTGATGGGGCATAATGATCCGAGGTTCCATCCATTCGAATGGCCCCCTCGCTGATAACAATGTCCCCGATCCCGATATCATCCTGGATCGCTCCACACGTTCCCACCCGGATAAAATACCGGATTCCCAGACGAGCCAGTTCCTCCACCGCTATCGCCAGGGAGGGCCCACCAATCCCCGACGAAACCACCAGAACCCGTCCTTCATCGCAGGTTGCCAGAACACTCTTGAATTCCCGGTGAAAGGCCAGGGTTCGGAAAGATCCCACCGCTTCCGCAATCATCTCGCACCGCTCCGGGTCACCCGGAATCAGCGCCACCTCTGCCCCTTCCATGTCCTGCTCCGAAAGCGCCAAATGATAGGCATAATATTTCATCAATTGTCCCCTCGCCCTGTTCTGAAAATGACCATCCTTCATATCCTAACACATAATGGTGAATGATGAATCGTAAAAAATGTGGAATTGTGGAATTGGGTAAAAATGTGGAATTGTGGAACTGTGGAATTGTGGAACTGGGAAGGACACCCCGGGAAAGAATGGGGAATTGGAATGGAACATTTATTAAAGAACCATGCAAAATAATAAAAAAAGAGTTTTATCCTGACATGGTTGTCAACCCCAAGAAACTATACAACTCCCACAATTCACACTACAATAAAAGAACCAAAAGAACAACGGAATACCGGTGGAATGACCATGCCATTTTACGATATGAAAACAGAGATGAATAGGATTTTCAATTCACTTTCTTTCCGGAGTAACCCATGACTGACCCCACCTGCCATATCTCACTCAACGATTCGCAACAGTACCAATGCACATCCGGAGAAACGCTTTTTGAAATCGCCCGGAAAGCGTATCCGGAGACGTATGTTTCTTTTATGGCCGCACGGTTGAATGGTGAGATCGTGGATCTCCTCACCCCGGTGGAAAATGACAGCGAGATCCATTTCATCGACTTCACCAATCCGGAAGGGCGCCGGACTTACCTGCGAAGTCTCCTCTTTTTGCTCAGTTCTTCTGTATTTGCCCTTTTCCCGGAAGCAACCTTGAAGATCCTTCACTCCATGAGCGATGGCCTGTACTGCGAAATTCACGGAATCGGGAGTATTTCCACCGATCATCTGGATTTGATCGAGAAGAAAATGATCGAAATCCGGGAAATGAATCTCCCGTTTGAAAAAGAAACGGTAAGCTGGGAGAAAGCCGTCAATCTCTTCCATGCCCAGAAGAGAACAGATCTGGTTCGACTCTTCCGTTACTGGCGGATTCCGGCGATTCCTCTTTACCGGATGAATAAATACTACGATTACTATTATGGACCACTCTGCCCCTCCACCGCATACGTCAGGAAATTCGGGTTTGTCCTGGTCCCACCGGGATTTTTCCTCCAGTTTCCCCAGAACACCGAGCCGGATCGGCTCCCCACCTACACCTTCCGCCCCAAGCTCTTCACCGCTTTTCAGGAAGCGGCGCGCTGGGCCCGGATCATGGAAATTGAAAACGTCGGGGAACTCAACGAAGCCGTAGCGCTGGGACAGGGACGGGAAATCATTTCCATTGCGGAAGCGCTTCAGGAGAAACGCATTGCCCAGATCGCAGACTTGATCAATGAACGAAAGGGGAGCCTAAAACTGGTCTTGATCGCCGGTCCCTCGTCCTCAGGAAAAACCACCTTCTCCCGGCGGCTCTACATTCAGCTCCGGGTAAACGGGTGGAACCCCCTTACCGTCTCCCTCGATGACTATTTCCGTTCCCACCAGGATATTAAAAAAGGAGACATCAACAGTTATGAACGGCCAGAAGCCTTAGACCTGGAACTCTTCGAGCAGCAAATGGAAGAACTCATCGCCGGAAAAGAAGTGGAAATCCCCCGTTACAATTTCATCACCGGAAACCGGGAAGTACAGGGAGTGAAAACTCATCTCGACCACGACGGAATCATCATGGTGGAAGGACTCCATGCTCTCAATCCCCTCCTCAGCCAGGACATCATAGACGAACAAAAATTTAAAATCTACGTTAGTGCCATCACCCAACTCAATATTGATAACCACAACCGCATATCCACCACCGACTGCCGTCTCATCCGCCGCCTGGTCCGCGACAGCCAATTCCGCGGCAGCACCGCCGTCGATGTCTTTAAAACCTGGTCTATGGTCCTTGCCGGAGAAGAAAAGTACATTTTCCCCTTCCAGGAAGATGCCGATACCATGTTCAATACCTCACTCCTCTACGAACTGAGCATCCTCCGCCAATCCGCCGAGCCCCTCCTCCGTGCCATCACCCCCGAAAACGAATTCTACCTGGAAGCCTTCCGCCTATACACCTTCCTCAATCACTTCATCCCCCTCCAATCCTCCTTCGTCCCCTCCAACTCCATTCTCCGGGAATTCATCGGAGGATAGCTGACTCCCGACTCCCCTTCGGTGAAAATGTTGAGTTGGTAAAAACCGTGAGTCGTGAGTCGTGAATCGTGAATCGTAAAAGATGGGGAATTGTGGAACTGTGAAATTGGAAGTACCTTTAATAATTTTTGAATTATATAGGGCAGGGAGTAAGTTGGCATAGTTTCAGTGATCAGA
>JAPLGF010000030.1 GCA_026390275.1 Candidatus Atribacteria bacterium | reverse complement strand
CCTACTCGGGAAAGAGCTTCCGGCCGGACAGACCATTCAGTTTATTGAAAACCTCCCGGGAATGGATCAGACTTTCATCCTTCCCCCTTACCAGGGAGAACTCTCCCGAGAAGAATTGAAGAAAGTGACTGGTGGGGGGGAGCATACTGATTGTGGAATGGGAGCTTATGCTAATTGTGGGATGGGCTTGAGTTGACAACTCACTGTATGCTCAACCTCGGCGGCGTTTACGGTGACCAGAACGCCGGCGATCCGGTGGAGATGATCATCGATCAGTGGAAACCCTCTCAGAAAAGGTACCGGTTCGAGACTTTTTGCTATGGGCCGAAAAGTTGCCCGCGGTATCGGGCTGGGCCCACACGCAAGGTGCCCGGACGAAAAGGCATGTCCTACACCGAAGAGGACGGGGTCGACGAGGATGCCACCTCGCACCGAGGTCCGGACGATTGAAGAAACTGGTGATCTGAACTTGCGACAATCTCACGACAAAACTTGTGACAAAATCGCGACAGGGCTGGTGAAACGCGTCCAAGGCTGCCTGCTCGGCCAGCTCGCTGGTGACGCTCTGGGCAGCTTGGTGGAGTTCCGGAGCTCCGAAGACATCCGATGGGATTATCCACCGGCGTCCGGGAACTCGCCGATGGCGGTACCTGGAACACGATTGCCGGGCAGCCGACTGACGATTCCGAGATGGCGCTGCTGCTGGCCCGAATGCTCGCGGACCAAGGAAGATACGACCCTGAGGATGCCCGAAAGGCATACGTCTTCTGGTTGGACTTGGGGTCCTTGTTGCACACGGGGAGCCAGGATTTAATCCGCCGGTTATGGCGGTTCATATCTTATTCTTTTGTTTCCTCAATGTTCCTTTCTGTACCATCCTCTTTTCCTATCGGATGTGAGCATGGTAGTTTCACCCATTTGTCTTTGACAGACAGGTTTACCCAGCATTCTATTATTATGCAGTGGGCAGGTTATCCCCAATTACATGTCTTTATCTATTCATTCAAAATGGGATGTCCAGGAATATGAAATACCCATGTCGATGGGAAAAAATAACTCAATCTTTTGGTATTGGCTGTTCTGCGTCGCGCTTGATTCGGATTGTTAGTTTTCTATGAAAATATATATAAGACAGATGGATGCGGTATAATAAAAATAAAAACGGAAGAGCATAAGTGTTTGGTATGGCATGGATAGAAAAGAAATAATGTTTTTTGGGGAGAGGTCAAAATTACCCAGGGAAAGGGTCAGGAGAGAGATGGGAAAAGCCTTTGACAAAGTGTTGGAGATGAAAAATGTCGGTATGCGTTTTGGAAATATTGAAGCACTGAGGAACATCAATTTTGCGGTGAGCAACAATGAAGTGGTGGGTCTATTGGGTGATAATGGAGCGGGAAAATCCACCATGGTGAAGATCATGACCGGTGTTTTACACCCCACCTGCGGAGAGTTGTACATTCGTAGTCAAAAGGTCACAGCGCATGAATATACAGTCAAAAAAGCGCACAGTTTCGGCATCGAAACCGTCTATCAGGATAAGTCTCTGGGCGAAAAACAGGCTTTGTGGCGTAACTTTTTTATTGGACGGCAGATTACCAACCGGTTTGGATTTATCAATATTCAAAAAGAGAAGGAAGTCGCCGATCAGATCCTGATGGATTTGATTGGATTTCGGGGGGTTGGTATCGGAGTAGACTCCCGAGTCAGTAAGCTTTCGGGAGGGGAACGCCAGGGGATTGCCATCGGGCGCGCCATGTATTTTGATGCTGACCTGATCGTTTTGGATGAACCGACGGTCTCTCTTTCGGTGAAAGAAGTCCGAAAGGTGATCAACTTTGTAGAAAAAATCCGTGATTCCGGCAGATCCTGTGTGTACATCTCCCATAATATTGGGCATGTCTATGACATTTCGGACCGTTTTGTGATTATTGATCGGGGAACCATTGTGGCGAATTTTCAAAAAGAAGAAACGACCTTAGAAAAGCTGGATACCTTCTTGTTGAAATATTCATCGAAGAAAAGGGAGGAAGAGTAGAGGCCATGAAAATTCAAAAAAGAGGGATCCTCTCCATTGAAGGTCTCCCGGTGGCACTGGTGTTTATGGTGGTCATTCTCGCCTTCATGAAAACGGCCCCCAATGCCTTCCTCAGGCCCACCATCTATATGTCCTTTCTCACCTATAATGCCCCCACCCTGGTTCTCGCTGCCGGTTTAACCCTTATCATTACCGCGGGGGAAATTGATCTTTCCTTCCCTTCGGTCATCGCTTTTTCCGGAATGGTTTTTTCCTATCTCTTTCAGATCACCGGAATGGTTTTTATTCCCTTCTTAGCTGCCATCGCTGCCGGTGCTTTTATCGGTTATATGAATGGAATCATCCTGACCAAAATTGGAATTCCTTCCATTATGACCACCCTGGCCACCAACTTTTTCTGGACTGGCTTAACCATCCTCATTTCTGGAGGCATTTCTTTAAATGTTAATCCCATTAAAGGATCGTATGTGGATGCGACCAAAATAAAAGTCTTCACCCTCATGGGCCTTTTAGGAGGTTTTGCTGCTGTTCTTCTTACTTTTGAGATGACCAATTTTTGGACGAACCAGGGAAGTGGATTTCTTCTTCCCGTCATGGCGGCGGTTTTTATAGGAGGAACATCGATCACGGGAGGAGAGGGGCGGGTGATAGGAACGCTCTTTGGAATGTTCATCGTGGGTTCACTGGAAACCGGTGTTACGGCATCCGGGGTGGGTGGTTTCTGGACCCGGTTGACCACCGGTCTCATCATGCTGGGATCCATTGCTCTCAATATTGTTCTCGATAAAACCAGTGAAAAAAGTTTCAGTTTTGTGGATAATATCAAGAATTCGGTTTTTACCAAAGGATTAAAAAAATAGTAGGATGTCATTTTCTTGGAAAGGGGGTGAATGACCGATAATTTGGAAAGAGTAGAAACTGGCCAGAAGTCTGGCACGAATTCTGTGGTTTTTCCAATGATGGGAAATCGTTGAACGAATGAAAAGGAGGATGAAAAATGAAAAAATTTTGGGGAATTCTGTTTGCTGCCTTGCTGGTGGTGATGTTAGCAGTACCAGTTTTTGCCGCTGATCCGCTTTTGGGGGAAGGGATGACAGTTTACTGCCAGATGGGAGGTGCTGAAGGCGCGGTAGCCGTAATCCAGCGGACACTGGGTGCTCGGGATGCCGCGAAAGCCCTGGGAGTGAAATTGATTGAGCAGTACTCCCAATGGCAGCCCGAGAAGATGGTGCAGCAATTTAAAGAAGCCATCGCCGCTCAACCGGATGGAATCGTCATCATGGGTCACCCCGGATCTGCTGCCATGGTGGATCTGGTGAAAGAAGCAGTCGAAAAAGGGATCATCGTCACTGTGAATAATACTCCGCTTCCGGACATCCAGCTGAGTTATCTGGAAAAAGGGTTTGGGTATGCCGGGGTGGATCTATATGCTGGTGGTTACCTCACCGGTCAGGCCATGGTGAAAGCCGGGTTGAAAAAAGGCGATAAAGCTATGGTCTATGGGCTGTTCTCCCAGAAATTCCGTGGGCAGAGCGAAGAAGGAATGGCCAAGGCTATGGAGGATGCCGGTGTCATCGTGGATCGGCAGGAAATTTCTCCGGAAGCGGATGCGGATGCTTCCACCGCCATACCGATTCTCACCGGGTATGTGCAAGCTCATCCAGATATTAAAGCCATTGGAACCCAACATGGTGCCATCACCGGGATATTGGTCAATCTTCTCAGAGATAACCTGAAGAAGAAACCAGGTGAAATCATCACCGCTGGTATCGATCTCTCTCCGGCCACCATTGAAGGCCTGAAAACTGGATACATCTCTTGTGTTCTGGATCAGCAGCTCTACCTGCAGGGATTCATCCCGGTGATTCAAGTCGTCCTGACCAAGAAGTTTAAAATCACAGGATTTAACGTGAACACTGGTGCCGGAGTTGTCACTCCAGAAACCATTGGTGTATTGGAAGATCTCATCAAGGCTGGGATCCGGTAAACGAAGAAGAATCCGTGTTTCCCATTTTCTCACTGAGTACCACACGGGAAACGGGTTTTTATACCAGGTATTCAAAGGCCTCTCCGGGAAAAAGGGGGAGGCTTTTGTTTGTAGATAAGAAAAAGGGAGGGCATGACCCTGGAAACGATCATTCTTTCAAACATTCCATTTCAGGTTAATCGTGAACATTTGGCGGATTTTCTTCATCTTTCTGAAACCGGGGAAGATTGGGAGCGAATGATACAACTGGTTGAAGAAGCAGAAAGGGTGGGTCGACCCCAGGCTCTCTATGGTACGGTTTACATCGATGAGAAAAACGACGGAGAGGTCGTCATCGAAGGCATTCATTTTACCAGTCGGGTATTACGGGTGAATGTGGATTCTATTCACAAAGTTTTTCCCTTTGTGGCAACGTGTGGACAGGAATTAGACGAGTGGTCACGCTCTTTTCCTGATCTGCTGGATGCCTACTGGCTGGATATGATCAAGGAAATGATTCTGCGAGAAGCACTGGTGTACCTGGAGAATCACCTGCATCAGCATCTTTTTCCCGGGAAGACATCCACCATGAACCCGGGATCGCTCCCGGACTGGCCGATTACCGAGCAGAAAAAGCTTTTTGAATTGATGGGCAATTCCACAACTCAAATCGGGGTGGGACTTACCGAGAGCTGTCTCATGATACCGATCAAATCAGTCTCGGGAATCATTTTTCCCACCGAATCACGTTTTGAAAATTGCCAGCTCTGTCCTCGACAGAATTGTCCGGGACGACGGGCTCCCTACGAAAAAGAATTATCCATTCAAAAATTTCATTTGCATCAATCGACACCATGAATGGAAGAGCGGGAGAGTTGTTCTCCCGCCAGTTTATTTCTTTTCTGAAAAAAACCATAAAAAGTCAGCCATGGTGTGGGTTCCTCGCTGGAAATCATCGAGCGAGAAATGTTCGTTGGGGGAGTGAAAGTTATCATCGGGACTTCCCCAACCGGTGACAAGAATGGCATCAGTACCTAAAATTTGCCGGAACATGTTCGCTACTCCCACCGAACCGCCACCCCGGACAAAAACTGGTTGACGTCCAAAATGGCGGGCGATCGATTGAGAAAAAATCAGGAAAAGAGGTTGATCTTTCGAAGTAATGAGGGGATCGATTCCGGATAATTCCCGCACCGAGACAGTGACCCCGGAAGGACTGATGGATTGGATGTATTCGGTAAAGCGCCGGGCAATGGGATGAGGTTTCTGATCGGGAACCAGGCGCATACTCACTTTGGCCCCGGCACGAGAAGGGATGATGGTCTTCGAGCCGTGACCGGAATATCCCCCCCAGATCCCACAGATATCCAGGGTAGGGCGGAGGGTTGCGCATTCATTGGGAGTGTATCCTTTTTCCAAAACGAGTTCCGATAAACCAAGTGAGTGTTTATATTCGTTTTCATCAAAAGGGAGTTCGGCTAATTCTTTTCTTTCCCAGGCTTCTGGAAGTTTAACTTCATTATAGAAACCAGGAATGACGACCTGTCCGTCTTCGTTTTTCAGTTGAGAGAGGATGCGGACCAGGACTTGGGCGGGATTTCCCACCACCCCCCCGTACACCCCCGAATGTACATCAAAAGAGGGTCCCTGGACGTCGATCTGTAGATAGCACAGACCGCGGAGTCCGTAGGTGAGAGTGGGAATCCCCCGGGCGTATTGCACTCCATCCAGAATGATGATCGCATCAGTCGCCAATTCATCCTGGTGGTGAGTAAGAAAACCCAGGAAATGCGGACTCCCAATTTCTTCCTCTCCCTCCAGGATGATTTTTACGTTCAGAGGGAACGATCCCTGTACGGTATGGATGGCATCCAGGGCGTTGAGTGCTGTGAAGAATTGACCTTTATCATCGTCAGCACCGCGCGCGAAAATGAAGCCGTTTTGCATGGTGGGGGTGAAAGATGGGGTTTTCCATTCCTCGGCAGGATCCACCGGCTGGACATCATAATGACCGTAGATGAGGATGGTGGGACGACCCGGGAGCGTTTCAGTCCAGGCATACAAGACGGGATATCCTTCGGTTTCTATGATTTGGGACTGAAGACCAATACGGTTACAGTGATTATGAAGCCATTGAGCGGAACGATAGATATCTTGCCGATGGTCGGGATGAGCACTGATCCCGGGGATTTGGAGAAGTTCAATAAACTCATCCTGGTACCGTTTCCGGTTGTCCTCGATAACCTGATGAATCATTTTTTGAGACATGATTCCCTCCTCATTTTTTCTGTTTTCATGAACTAGAAAAGAGAAAATAAAAATGGGATAACCATTTGTTTCCATCAATCATATCATGGAATATCAAAATGGGACCTGGGAACTGAATAGGGAATGAATTTGATAGAATAAGCAACACGTTTTTTCAACGTATTTTCAGGGTAGCGAAAAGCATCAATTGACTCGTCATCATAAGGAGGTCTTCTGAACAAAATGAAGGACAGAGAAAAATCGCACCATATTTCAGATAACCCATTGATCCCGATGGAAGATTTTTTTCGGAATCCCGAGAAAACGGCTTTTCTCCTCTCGCCCCCGGGAGAGCACTTTGCTTTTCTTCAACCATGGGAGAACCGCCTGAATATTTTTGTAGAACGTTTAAGCGATAGCCAGGTCACCCGTTTAACCAGCGCGACGGAAAGGGACATTGCCGGGTTCTTCTGGGTAAACTCCACCCGCATTGCTTATGTCCAGGATACCGGGGGAGATGAAAACTTTAAACTTTACGCGGTGAACATCGATGGGTCCGACTGGAAAGAACTCACTCCCTTTGAAAATATCCGAACCGAGCTTATTGATGATTTGAAAGACCATGATCGGGAAATCCTCATTGGACTGAACCGGAGGAATCCCCAGTTTTTTGATGCCTATCGGGTCGATGTGTACACCGGGGAGATGATCATGGTGGGTGAGAATCCGGGGAACATTTCCGGGTGGCTCACCGATCACCATGGGGAGCTCCGGGTGGCGGTGACCACCGATGAGGTCAACACCAGTATTCTCTACCGAAAAAAGGAAGAGATGCCCTTTCGCACCATCATCACCACCGATTTCCGGGAATCAATCACCCCCCTCTTTTTTACTTACGACAATGAATATCTGTATGTTGCTTCCAACCTTGGCCGGGATAAACAGGCGATTTACCGGTATGACCCGGAAAAAGGGATGCAGTTGGAACTCACTTTTGAGTTCTGATAAACGGAAAATCATCACCGGAGTAGCCTATGTCACCGACCGGCTCCATTATCATTTCTTTGATGAAGAACGAAAAACGCTGCAGGATGACCTGGAAAGACGACTTCCCGGCTACGAAGTCTCAGTAACCAATATGAGCCGCGATGAAACCAGAGTACTCCTTCGGACCTCTGGTGATAAATCACGCGGGTCCTACTTTTTTTATGATCGGAGGAGGGACTATTTTAACAAGATTGTCGACATCAGCCCCTGGATACGAGAAGAGTTGATGGCCGAGATGCTCCCGGTCTCCTATCCTTCTCGTGATGGATTCACCATCCAGGGATATTTGACTCTTCCGAAAGGGAAAGAACCAAACCTTCTTCCGATCGTTATTCATCCTCACGGGGGACCCTGGGCCCGGGATGTATGGGGCTTTAATCCAGAAGTCCAGTTCCTGGTCAACCGGGGATATGCCGTTCTGCAAATGAATTTTCGCGGGTCCGTTGGCTATGGGCGGGGATTCTGGGAAGCCGGTTTTAAAGAATGGGGAAGGAAAATGCAAGATGATATCAGTGATGGGGTCAAATGGCTCACCGAAAAGGGGATGGCTGATCCCGGCCGGGTGGGGATTTATGGTGGTTCCTATGGTGGTTATGCGGTTCTGGCCGGACTCACCTTCACTCCCGAGTTGTATACTGCCGGGATTGATTATGTGGGGGTGTCCAATATTTTCACCCTTCTGGAAACCATTCCTCCCTACTGGGAGCAGGGACGCCAGATGCTTTACACCATGATCGGAGATCCAGTGAAGGACAAAGAGCTCCTGGAACGGGTTTCTCCGGTCTTTCATGCCGAACGCATTCAAGCTCCACTTTTTGTGGCGCAGGGAGTGAATGATCCCCGGGTGAAAAAGGCGGAGTCGGATCAAATTGTAGAGGCTCTTCAGAAACGGGGAATTGAGGTCCAGTACCTGGTGAAGGATAATGAAGGACATGGTTTCCACAACGAGGAGAACCGATTCGATTTTTACCGGGCGATGGAAAAATTCCTGGCACAGCACTTGGGGGGG
>JAPLGF010000224.1 GCA_026390275.1 Candidatus Atribacteria bacterium | reverse complement strand
GGATGCAGGACGACGGAGTGGATAAAGTGGCGATTGAGGTCATCGAATGACAGTCGTACAAACCCGCTTTGCTCTCAGTCCCACTGGTTTTCTCCATGTTGGGGGGAGTCCGGACTGTTGCTTTTGACTGGATGTTCGCCCGGAAAGAAAAAGACGCTTTACCCCGCACCTTTTTAACCTTTCTTTCCTGCATTCGAAGATTTTTGTCACTCCTTTTGTTACCATAATCAGGTCTTCAATACCGGCGATTGATCCCGAAGTAGATGAGGGAATCGGATAATAGACAGTACAGAAAGTGAGGGAAACTATTTGGAGATACGTTTTTTTAACACGCTGACGCAGAAGAAGGAGACTTTTCAGCCTCGGGTGGCGGGAAAAGTAGCCTTTTACGTCTGCGGACCGACGGTGTATGATCTCATCCACGTCGGAAATGCTCGGGTGTTTGTCCTTTTTGATTCCCTTCGCCGTTTCCTGGAATCCTGTGGTTTCGAAGTCATTTATGTTCAAAATTTTACCGATATCGATGATAAGATCATCAATCGAGCGGCAGAGAAAAAAATGGATCCACAGGAACTGGCGACACAATACATCGATCGGTATTTCCATGATATCGAAAGGCTGGGTGTCCGGCGGGCGACGGTTCACCCCAAGGCTACCGAACATATTCCGGAAATCATTACCCTGATCCGGCAGCTGGAACAGAATGAGTTCACTTACCTACTGGAAGGAGACGTACTCTTCGATGTAACCCGCTTCCCGGAGTATGGCAAGTTGTCCCGTAAGTGCGTGGATGAGCTGATGGAAGGGGCCCGGGTGGAAGCCCGTTATCAGAAAAAGAGCCCTGCCGATTTCGTCCTCTGGAAGAGTGCCAAACCGGGAGAGCCGTTCTGGGAGAGTCCCTGGGGGAAGGGGCGGCCGGGCTGGCACATTGAGTGCTCCGCCATGTCCATGAAATACTTAGGTCCTACCCTGGATATTCATGCTGGGGGTTCGGATCTCATCTTTCCCCACCATGAGAACGAAATTGCCCAGAGTGAAGCAGCCACCAGCCAACCCTTTGTACGGTTCTGGCTCCATAACGGGTATGTCAATATCAACCAGGAAAAAATGTCCAAGTCTCTGGGAAACATCCTGACCGTCCGGGAACTGGTGGAAAGATACGACCCCCGGGTTCTGCGCCTGATGATTTTTTCCGCCCATTACCGCAATCCCATCAACATCGACGAAACGGTCCTGGCCTCCTGCCGGGTTTTCTTAGAACGGATCAAAAATCTCCTGCGGAATTTCGATTTCATTCAGAACAAGATGCAGGAGAACGAAAAGTGGAATGAACCGGATGACGAGGCGGGGAAAGATGTGATTAGATGGAAAAGTGCTTTTCTTTCCGCTCTGGCAGATGATTTTAATACTGCCCAGGCATTGGGTGCTTTTAGCGACTTTATGAAATGGGTGAATGGGTATCTCGCCCCTTCCCGCCGGCGTTGGAACGGAAGAATTCTCTCCGATATCCGGGCTTTCTTCGAGCTGGTGGAAGGGATCCTGGGGATTGTTCCGTTCCGGGAGGTGACCGAAGAGGATCGCGACGTGATCCAGCTCCTGGAGAACCGGGAAAAATCCCGGAAAGAGAGGAACTGGAAAGAGGCTGACCGGTTCCGGGACGCGATCATGCAGGCCGGTTACGTGGTGGAAGATACCCCCCTTGGACCGCGGTGTTACCGGAGTGAAACGGGTCTGGAGCCGAAGGAGGGTCTATCCCTCCCATGAGTGTGTATATCTACGGACGGAATCCGGTGAAAGCGGCTTTGCTCTCTGGAAAAAGACCGGTCTATAAACTCCTGATGCAGAAGGGAATTCAGGGAGCGGTGGTGGAGGAGATTCGGGAAATGGCTTCCCGCATCCAGCTTCCGGTGGAGGTGATGGAGAAGCGGTTCCTCCAGAAAATCACTGGCGACAGAGCGAAGCATCAGGGGGTGGTTCTCTTTTGTGAGCCCTATCAACCTGTCGATTGGAAAACTATTCGTAACCGGGTACTGGAAAAGAAAAACGGGATCGTGGTCTTCATTGACAGTGTGGAAGATCCTCGCAATTTAGGAGCCATCATCCGGACCGCTTCCGTTTTGGGGGTGGATGGGGTGATTCTGAGTAAAGCACATTCGGCTCCTCTCGATTCCGAAGTTATGAAGACCGCTGCTGGCGAGATGGAGAAACTGGATATTGCCCAGGTGAACAATTTTAGCGAAGTTCTCAATGATTTCTCGGAAAATGGGTTCTGGCTGGTAGCCCTGGAAGCAAATGGAGATAAAGACCTGTGGGATCTTGATATGATCCGGATTCCAATAGGAATAGTGGTGGGAGGGGAAAGCCGGGGAATCCGTCCCCTGGTCTCTTCCCGGTGTGACTTTCATGCCCGTATCCCGATGGTGGGAACCGCGAATTCCCTGAATGTTTCGGTGGCTTTTGGGATTGCCCTCTACGAGGTGATTCGCCAGAAGGGGGGGAGTCGATGTGATCCAGAAAAATGAAATCATCGAAGGAGAGGTCGTCGACTTTGCCCTTCCAGAATGTACCGGTGTCCTCCGTCAGGAAGGATTGGTTATTTTTGTTCCGGGGGTTCTTCCGGGAGAACGATGTCGGGTGATCATCAAAAAGGTGAAAAAGAATTTGGCTGAAGGAGAGGTGTCGGATATCCTGGTTTCTTCTCCTTTTCGGGTTTCCCCTCCCTGCCTGTATTTTTTAGACGGGTGCGGGGGATGTAGCCTGCAATATATCGACTATTCAGAACAGGTTAAAATCAAAGAGCAGAATGCCCGGGTCATGCTCGCTCGTTTGGGAGGGGTGGAACCAGGTACCTATATCAATGACGGGTTTATCTCCTCTCCTCGTTCTTTAGAGTACCGGAACAAGATGGAGTTCAATTTTGGTGAGAAAAATGGACGCCTCCTGCTCGGTCTCCGCCCCAAAAAACGGT
>JAPLGF010000122.1 GCA_026390275.1 Candidatus Atribacteria bacterium | reverse complement strand
AGTGCTGGCCCTGGGAGGGACCGGGGTGATAAGTGTCGCCTCCCATATTGCCACCCGGG
This sequence comes from Candidatus Atribacteria bacterium, assembly GCA_026390275.1. Lineage (GTDB taxonomy): Bacteria > Atribacterota > Atribacteria > Atribacterales > Atribacteraceae > JAPLGF01. Next base: position 6,444 of record JAPLGF010000122.1, on the reverse strand, counting down.
AGATCAAAGAAATGATCACTCTTTTCTTCCAGGGAAGGGTGCCGGAAGCCCGGGCGATTCATCTTCGGCTCTACCCGCTTTTCAAGATCATTTTTATTTCCACCAATCCCATTCCCGTGAAGGCGGCAATGAACCTCTTAGGATGGAATGTGGGAAGTGTGCGACTTCCTCTTTTCCCTTTGGAGAAGGATAAAGAAGAAAAGTTGAAAAAAACCTTGCTTTCGCTGGGCTTCTTGGATTGAATTTTTCCGATGGGTTGTGTCATAATATACTCAATATCTTAAAAAATTGAATACCGTTATAGCGTTGACCGGGAAGTGGTCCTGAATTATTTTTCCAGCGAGGAGGCACAGAGTGAGAGGCTTCCAATGTATCAGGACTGACGAGAGCCCGGGAAGCTGATCCCGAAGAAAAGGCGTCTGCCTCAGTAGGGTCATCCGGTTTATCCGTTATCCAATGAAGTATAGCAGGGTGGCACCGTGTACCGTCTGGTTCACCCCTGTTCGTTTGTTACCCCTAAACCTCGTCCCAGGACGGGGTTTTTTTATTCCCAAAAGGACAGTTCAACCCATCAACATTATTTCATATAAAGGAGAATGAACCATGATCAGGGTGGGAATTGCCGGAGCGACCGGTTACACGGGGCTGGAACTGATGAGGATTCTCGCTCATCATCCCCAGGTCAGAGTGGTCTGGGCAACAAGTGAGAGCAGTACCGGAATGGCAATGGAACGTTATTGTCCAGCCTGGCAGGGCCGGTGCCACCTGGTTTTTGAAAAGCTGGAAATGGAAACGATGGCGACAAAGGTGGATGTGGTTTTTTTGGGTTTTCCTCAGGGAGTGTCCATGGATTATGTACCGGTGATTTTACCTCATGCCCGGGTGATCGATTTGGGAGCCGATTTTCGGATTAAAAATAGAGATGTCTATGAAATGACCTATGGTATTGAACATCGGGCCCCTTCTTTATTGCCTGATGCGGTCTATGGAATTCCAGAAATCTACCGTGATCAGGTGAAATCTGCCCGGATCGTTGCCAACCCCGGTTGCTTTCCGACTTCGATCATCCTTCCGCTCTATCCCTTGCTCAAAGAAGGAGTGATCGAACGGGAGGTGATCGTGGATAGTAAATCCGGGGTGACCGGAGCGGGGAAGAAAGCGACCGAAGCCACTCATTTTTGTGAAGTGGATGAAAATTTCAAGGCCTATAAAGTAGGGGAGCACCGTCACCAGCCTGAGATCCAGGAACAGCTTTCCCTTTTGGCGGGAGAGACAGTGGGTTTGGTGTTTACCCCCCATTTACTTCCGCTCCGCCGGGGAATTTTGAGTACCATCTATTGTACCGTCGGGGGGAAGATCACGGAATCAGATCTTTTCGCTCTTTGGAACCGGTATTATCACCACGAACCCTGGGTGAGGATTCACTCATCCGGGAGTCTCCCGGAACTCAAATGGGTGCTCGGTTCGAATTTCTGTGATATGGGGATGAAGAAGGTTGATGAAAAACATCTGGTGGTGGTATCGGTGATCGATAACCTCACCAAGGGTGCTTCCGGTCAGGCCGTGCAAAATATGAACGTGATGTTTGGTATTGATGAACGGATTGGTTTGCCGGATTCCGTTCTCTATCCCTAGGGAGGAACCGCGATGAACGAAGATATTCAAACGTTGGACACCGGCCTGGACGCCGTGCCGGGTTTTTATGTGCAGGGAGTCCACTGCGGAATAAAAAAAGTGAATAATGATCTCGCCGTCATCTATTCTCCGGACCCAGCTACCGCCGCCGCAGTTTTCACCACCAACCGGGTTCTTGCTGCCCCGGTGACTCTCACCCGGGAACACCTGGAAAAAAGGGGGCAGTTTCAAATGGTAGTGGTGAATAGTGGGGTAGCGAATGCCTGTACCGGGCAAAGAGGAAGGGAAGATGCGCAAAAAATGGTGGAAGTTGCCACCCGGGAATTTGATCTTTCCAGTACCGAGCTGGTGGCGGTGGCGTCAACCGGGGTGATTGGCGATTTCCTTCCCCTGGATAAAATTGAAAAAGGAATTCAGATGGTCCGGGCTCTCTATCCGAAAGACAGTTCTGGAAAAGAAACCGCCCGGGCCATCATGACCACCGATACCTTCATGAAGGAAGCAGCAGTGGCCCTGAGCGTGGGTGGCAAAACCGTTCATATTGCCGGGATCGCCAAAGGATCAGGGATGATTCGACCCCATATGGCCACCATGCTGGGTTTCCTGTTGACCGATGCGACCGTGAAGCGGGAAGCCTTGCAGAGTGTTTTACGTGAGGCCGTGGATCTGAGCTTCAACCGGGTGACCGTCGATGGAGATACCAGCACCAACGACATGGTCCTCCTTTTAGCGAATGGAAAGAGTGGCACCCCCCTCTTCGATGAGTTCCATCCGGATTTTCCCCGCTTTCGGAAAGCCCTCATCCAGGTTTGTCAGAAGCTGGCCAAAGACATCGCCCGGGACGGGGAAGGGGCTACCAAGTTCATCAATATCATTGTTCGACGGGCACCGAGCGAGCAGGATGCCCGAACCATCGCTTTTACCGTGGCAGAATCTCCCCTGGTAAAAACCGCTCTCTTTGGTGAGGATCCGAATTGGGGACGAATCATGGCGGCGGTGGGGCGGAGTGGAGTGAATGTGATTCCGGAGAAAATAATGATCACCATCAACGGTTATCCCTTTGTGGAAAATGGGATGGGGACCTTGACCATGACCCGCAATGATCTTCGGAAGGTGATTCAGAATAAAGAGCTGGAAATCGTGATCGATCTCGGTCTTAAAGACGGAGCCTTTAATGTCTGGACCTGCGATTTGTCTTTTGACTATATAAAAATTAACAGTCATTATAGTTGAGGGGGACCCATGAAAATCGTACTCAAATTGAGTGGAAAAAATATTTCACCGCATGATGATGTGATTTCTTTACCAGTTTTGGAAGTTTGGAACCGGCAGGTTCAAATTGCCGTCATCCATGGCGGAGGTCCGCAAATCAGTCAGACCATGGAGAAGATGGGGCGGATTCCCCAATTCATCGAAGGTCTCCGGGTTACCGCGGATGAGGACATGGATATCGCCGAGATGGTGCTGAGCGGACTTTTGAATAAGATGCTGGTGGGGATGCTCTGGCGACGAGGTGTCCCGGCCTGTGGTCTCAGCGGTCGTGATGGGGGACTTTTCCTTGCTCACCAGCACCAGGTGATGAAAGAAGGAATAAAAATTGATCTCGGACGAGTGGGGGACATTCAGAAAGTGGATCCCCGGATCGTGCAGGCGCTCTGGTTTTCCGGATTTCTCCCGGTCATCTCCCCCGTATCCAGCGATGGAAATGGGAATGCCCTGAATGTGAACGCCGACTGGGCAGCAGCAAATTTGGCGGTGAGCCTGGGTGTCGACCGTCTTCTCCTCTTCACCGATGTTCCGGGGGTACTCGCCGATCCGGGTGATCCGTCTTCCCTCTTTGAGACCCTCTCGGTACGGCAGATTCCTCGCCTGATCAATGATGGGGTGGTTACCGGGGGAATGGTCCCCAAGCTTCAGATGGTGGAGTCCGTAATCCGGGGTGGTGTCGGTGATGTCTTCATCACTGGTGGGAATTCCCTGCCATTCTTAGGAAAACTCCTGGAAGGGGGGACCATTCCTGGAACGCGAATCACCGGGTGAAGGGACAGTGAAAAGTGAGAAGTGAAAAGATGTGAAATTGGGGAATTGATTTAAAATGTTGAGTTCAATTTTTTTACGATAGAGAGGGACCATGATGAACACTGAGGAGATCATCAACTCCGAGCAGGAATACATGTTACAGACCTATGCCCGGTTACCGCTGGCGATTGTGCGGGGGGAAGGATGTACGGTCTATGACCCGGAAGGGAACGCCTACCTGGATGGTGTAGCCGGGATCGCGGTGAACCTTTTGGGGTACCATTATCAACCCGTTATCGATGCAGTTTGTGAACAGGCTGGGGAACTCATCCATGCATCCAACCTGTACTATACGGTTCCCCAGGTGGAGCTGGCAAAAAAACTGGTGAACCGGTCGGGTTTTTCCAAGGTCTTTTTTAATAACAGCGGGGCAGAAGCCAACGAAGTCGCTCTGAAGATGGCCCGTTTTTATGGACGGAGGAAGTATGGAAACCGGTATAAATTTATTTCCCTTTCCCGATCTTTTCATGGACGAACATTCATGACCCTGGCCGTGACGGCCCAGGAAAAATTTCATCACGATTTAGAACCGCTGGCCAGCGGAGTGAGGTATGCCGATCTGAACGATCTGGCCAGTCTTTGCCAGGTCTTAGACGACGAAGTCTGTGGGATCATCGTTGAACCGGTTCAGGGAGAAGGGGGAGTGTACCCGGCCGAGAAGGAATTCCTGGAAGCAGTGCGAGCACTTTGTGATGAAAAAGATCTCATCCTCATCTTCGATGAAGTGCAATGTGGCATGGGCCGGACCGGACGTTTCTTCGCCTTCGAAACCTATGGGGTGAAGCCGGATGTGATCACCTTGGCGAAAGGGCTGGGGGGAGGTTTTCCCATTGGAGCGATCATAGTCGGTGAAAAAATCGTTTCCATCACCAAAAAAGGGGATCAGGGAAGTACCTTTGGCGGGAATCCGGTTTGTGCAAAAGCGGCCGGGGTGATGGTCGACGCGGTAAGCCAGCCCGAGCTGCTCGCCATGGTGAGGGAGAGGGGGGAGTATTTAAAAAAGGAACTCCATCTTCTTCGGCAGGAATTTCCCGGTGTGGTGACTGATTTTCGGGGATTGGGATTGATGTGGGGAATAGATATCCCCGGTAAGGCCAAGAAATGTGTGGAATTGATGCTCCACCAGGGGATCCTGGTGAATGCGGCTAATGACGATACCATTCGGCTTCTCCCCCCCCTCATTATCAAGGAATCGGAACTGGCACTCATTATGAATGGTTTCCGGAAGGTCCTACCCGCTCTGAAAATGCCGGGAATCGGGTAAAAATGTGGAATTGGTAAGGACCGTGAATCGTGAGTCGTGAGTCGTGAATCGTAAAAGATGGGGAATTGGTAAATACCGGGAATCGGGAGTCGGGTAAAAATGTGGAATTGTGGAATTGTGGAATTGGGAAAGACACCCCGGGAAAGAATGTTGAGTTGGGGAGTTGTTGAGTTGTTGAGTTGGTTAAGACCGGGAGTCGGGAGTCGGGTAAAAATGTGGAATTGTGGAACTGTGGAATTGTGGAATTGGTAAAGACCGTGAGTCGTGATAAGTATAATAAATGGAGATTGAAAAATGGGTGGGGGAATATTTCTGATCACTGAAACTATACCAACTTACTCCCTGCCCTATATAATTCAAAAATTCTTAAAAGTACTTCCAACTCCACACCTCAACATTTTCACCTCGCCCTTGCGGGAGAGGGTGGGGAGAGGGGGTTTGTTCTTGAGATCTTGTTCATCGTCACCTTGGACTTGTGATGGAGGAGGTAAAAAATGAATAACCGAAAAAAAATTGTTCTCGCCTATTCAGGGGGGTTGGATACTTCGGTGGCTATTCGCTGGTTACAGGAAAAATATGATGCTGATATTTATGCCGTGACTCTGGATCTGGGACAGGGTAAGGATCTGGAAGGGGTGCAGAAAAAGGCACTGAGCATCGGGGCCAAAGAAGCCTTTGTCTTTGACGTGCGGGAAGAATTTTTGCGTGATTACGTCATTCCCGCTCTCTGGGCGAATGCGGTGTATGAAAAGAGATATCCGTTAGCTACGGCGCTTTCCCGGCCGCTGATTGCCAGGTATCTGGTACAGATGGCGCAGGAAAAAGGAGCAACGATGATTGCCCATGGTTGTACCGGGAAAGGGAATGACCAGGTGCGGATCGAAGTCTCCATCGCCGCCCTGAATCCTGACCTGCAGGTGATAGCCCCGGCTCGTATCTGGGGATGGACCCGGGAAGAAGAAATCGAATGGGCCAATGCCAATTTCATTCCTGTCCCGGTGACCGTGGAGAGTCCGTTCAGTGTCGATGTAAATATCTGGGGACGAAGTATTGAATGTGGGGTACTGGAAGATCCGTGGATGGAACCACCCGAGGAAATCTATTCCCTCACCCAAAGTCCGGAAAGTGCTCCCGATACCCCTGTTTCCATTGAGATTGGTTTTGAAAATGGTATTCCCAGGCTCTTAGACGGACAGTTTTACTCCCTGGTTAATTTAGTGGAGGAATTGAATCGCATCGGTGGACGAAATGGGTTTGGACGGGTGGATCACGTGGAGAATCGCCTGGTTGGTATCAAATCACGTGAAATCTATGAGTCAATGATGGACGAGGACAACGGTATGCACGGTCAAGTAGATGATTTACTGGACGAAATTGAGTCAGAAGAGTCTGGTATGATGGAAGATGAAGATGAAGATGAAGATGACATTGATTCTGAAATCGAAGGTGATGACGAGTTTGATGAT
>JAPLGF010000076.1 GCA_026390275.1 Candidatus Atribacteria bacterium | reverse complement strand
CCACAGTTCCCCAATTCCCCAATTCCCCATCTTTTACGATTCACGATTCACGACTCACGACTCACGACTCACGGTCCTTACCAACTCAACAACTCAACAACTCCCCAACTCAACAAATCAACGGTTCCCCAACACCACCGTTAAAAAGGGTTAATTATGGAAAACACCATAGAAATCATCATCGAGCCGGGCAAGAGCGCCAAGCAATACTGGAAGGACCTGTGGCAGTACCGGGAATTGTTCTATTTCTTAGCATGGAGGGACGTGCTCGTCCGGTACAAGCAGACGGTGATTGGGGTGGCGTGGAGTGTGCTCCGGCCGCTCCTCACCATGATAGTCTTCACGGTGGTATTTGGAAGAATTGCCAAACTTCCCTCCAGTGGAGTGCCCTATCCGATTCTGGTTTATGCCGCCATGCTCCCCTGGCAGTTCTTTGCTAATGCCATGAGCGAGAGTAGTAACTCACTGATTGGCAATGCGAACCTCATCACCAAGATTTATTTTCCCCGCCTCATCGTCCCGGCAAGCTCGGTGGTGGTGAGTTTGGTGGATTTTGGGATCTCACTTTCGATTATGGTGATTCTCATGTTCTGGTATCGCTTCCTCCCCAATATCCGGATGTTCACCTTACCGCTCTTTCTCCTCTTTGCTATCGTCGTTTCTTTGGGTTTTGGTTTCTGGCTTTCCGCCCTCAACGTGAAGTACCGTGATTTTCGCCATATCATCCCCTTCATTGTCCAGTTTGGTCTCTATGTCTCCCCGGTGGGTTTTTCCAGCAGCATCGTCCCTGCTCAGTGGCGCCTCCTCTATTCGCTCAATCCTATGGTCGGGGTCATCGACGGTTTCCGCTGGGCCATCCTGGGCGAGAACGTGGGTCTCTACTGGCCGGGCTTCATCCTCTCCCTGGTTCTCACCATCGCGGTCTTTCTCTCCGGCCTCTGGTACTTCCGGCGTACCGAGAGGACCTTTGCGGATGTGATTTAAGCACAGGGAATAGTTTTTCCGGTTAGACAGTCGTGATTACATATCATTGTGGTATCATATATACATCTTGTAATCATAAGTCTAAAAGGGTGAAACGAATTGGTACGAACTCAAATACAATTGACCGAGTCGCAAGCTCAATCTCTCCGTTCATTATCAGTTGAAAAAGGGGTCTCAGTTGCGGAACTTATCCGTCAATCTGTCGAACAATACCTTCAAAAAATGGAGAAAAATTCCAGTATGGGCCTTCGTCAAAGAGCAAAAGAGGTTGCCGGTAAATTCCGGGGAGCGCATGATTTAGCCCTGCACCATGATAAATACTGGAGAGAAGAATAATAATGGATGTCTATGTTGATACCTCGGCATTCTTAGCCGTCCTTAACCAGGATGATGATCTCCACCCCATAGCCAAATCTCAGTGGTGGAAACTATTAGAAACCGAAGCAAGATTAGTGGTCAATTCCTTTGTACTTATCGAGAGTTGTGCCCTGATCCAAAAAAGGCTGGGAGTCGAAGCACTTAAAACTTTTATAAGGGACATTCAGCCCCTTCTCTACATCGACTGGGTAGATGAAATAACCTTTCCACCCAGTACACATATTCTCTTCAATACCAACAATCAAAACCTCAGTCTCGTGGATTGTTCTTCCTTTATCACCATGACCCGTCTAAAAATTTCCACGGTCTTTACTTTCGATGCCCATTTTACCCAACAAGGATATGAATCATTCCACGCCGGAAATGGTGAGAGTGAATAAAAGAGTTGGTAAGAAAAATGAGAGAAGACTATTCTGAGAGAATTCGCCATTTTGTGTCAGAAAACGACAATATCCTCCTGGTTTTTCTTTTCGGTTCTTTTGTGAAGGGAATCCCTCATGAAGAGAGTGATATCGACCTGGGCATTTATTTTAGAAAAGTACCTCCTACTACTGAATTCCTTCACCTTTGGGATTCATTGTCGGAGCATTTACAGCGAGAAGTCGATATGGTCCTTTTAAACACTACTGATCCGATCATACGGATGCAGATCCTCAAATACGGCGTTCTCATCAAGAAGGATCCTCGAGCATACAGCGATTTCTTTATACGAACACTCAATGAATACGACGACCTCAAGTATTATCGGAAGGAAATTGAAAAAAATATTTTAAGAGGAAGAATCTATGCCTGATGAGGATATCGTATTAGCCAAAGTTGCCATCATCCAAAGATGTCTGCATAGAATAAAAGAAATAACCAATTTTCGTCCGGAAAGCCTTGATGATCTATTGAACCAGGACGCTTTTATACTGAATCTTCAAAGGGCTGTTCAGGCATCTATCGATCTGGCAGCCCATATTGTTGCCTTCGAGGCCCTGGGGTTTCCTCTTTCATTAAAAGAAAATTTTCGATTGCTCTATGAGAAGAACATCATCGATCAGAGCCTTGCCTATGAAATGCAACAAATGGTGAGCTTTCGAAATATCGCAGTTCATGACTATCGGGCCATCGATATTAACGTATTAAGGTCCATCCTGACCAAACACCTGAAGGATATTGAGGACTTTTATACCACAATTCTCTATTACTACGGACTGGTGAATGATCAATCATGAATATGCGAATATTTGTGCCTGTTTTTAAAACAGTGGTTAATCCTTTGATTTCACTTCGAAAACACCGTGAAAACGACTCCCCAATTCCCCATCTTTTACGATTCACGATTCACGATTCACG
>JAPLGF010000102.1 GCA_026390275.1 Candidatus Atribacteria bacterium | reverse complement strand
GCAGAAGCAAATCGGAGAGACCAGTTTCCGGGAAGCCCCGCTGGTCTATCTTGCTCCGCTGGACCATCCCGGGGAAATGCTCCTGCTCTCCTTATCGGCCGTACTCAAGGAACATTCAATCCCTTTTCGCTTGGAATTTGCCGATAAGGGGATTAAGTATCATCTGAAAAAAGCGGAGAAAATGGGTATTTCGTCTATCGTCATTGCAGGAGAAGAAGAAGCCCGGCGGGAGATCTATACGGTGAAAAATCTTCTCACGGGGGAACAAAATACCTTGGATCAAAACATTCTGGTTACTGATCTTTTGGGGGCAGGTCGACATGTTACGAACACATAATTGTGGTGCGCTCCGAATACCGGATGAAGGAAAAGAAGTCTGTTTGACAGGTTGGGCCAATCGGCGGCGGAATCATGGCGGGGTGATTTTTATCGACCTGCGCGATCGGTGGGGCATTACTCAACTGGTGATTGGCTCCACCAACGAAGCGGTTTACGATACCGCCAATGCCGTGAAATCGGAATATGTACTACAAGTGAAGGGCATCGTTCGTGCCCGTCCGGAAGGTCTCATCAATCCCAAAATTCCCACTGGTGAAATAGAGTTGCAGGTTCTCTCGTTAACCATCCTTTCGGAAGCGAAACTCCTTCGCCCTTCCTCAATCTCCTCAATTGTTCAAACAAATCCTGATGATTTCCGGTTTCGATCGTTATTTTCAAATTGTCCGGTGCTTCCGGGATGAAGATCTGCGTGCCGACCGGCAACCTGAATTCACCCAGGTCGACATCGAGATGTCCTTCGTGGAACGGGAGGATATTCTTTCTCTCATGGAAGAGCTCATGATTACCCTTTTTCATGAAATCCTCGGGGTGGAGTTGAATAGTCCTTTCCCCCGTTTGAGTTACGATGAAGCCATGAACCGGTATGGATGCGATAAGCCTGATCTCCGTATTCCGTTTACTATTGACGATTTTTCTCAGCTCCGGGAGAGAAATGAAACCGCTCCCTGGCACGATCTCAAAGACGTTCATTCGGCAGTAAAAGGCCTGTTTTTTCCCGAGTGGCCGACCTTTTCTCGAAAACGAGTCGATGCTCTGATCCAACAGGCTAAGGAGAATGGTGTCGGCTTGTCCTGGCTGAAGAGTACCGGTGGTGAAATTTCTTCTCCTTTGAGAAATAAAATGTCAGACGATTCCTGGAATTCACTCATTGGGCGTTATCTTTTTTCCGAGCATTCCATTCTGTTGGTAGCCTGGGGTGAAAAGGGAAATCTCCTTCGGTTTTTAGGAGAGATCAGGACAGCTTTGGGTAAAGAACTCTCATCAGTCGGTCCCGGTCATTGTTTCTGTTGGGTTTTAGATTTTCCTCTTTTTGAATGGAATACCGATGAAAACCGCTGGGACTCCATGCACCATCCCTTTACTGCTCCCATGAACGACACCCTTCCGTTTTTAGAGAAAGAACCAGGAAAAATCAAGGCGAAGGCCTACGATTTGGTGCTCAATGGATACGAAGTCGGGGGTGGTAGCATCCGTATTCACCGTTCCGATGTTCAGGAGAGAATCTTTCGTCTTCTCCATTTGAGCGAAGAAGATATTCGCCAGAAGTTTGGTTACTTTATTGATGCCCTACAATTTGGGTGTCCCCCACATGGAGGGATTGCCCTGGGATTTGACCGGTTGGCCATGCTCATGTCGGGGGAGGAATCGATCCGGGAAGTCATTGCTTTTCCCAAGACTCAAAAGGGTACCTGTCTTCTCTCCGATGCTCCCTCTTCGGTGACCGATGAACAAATGAAGATTCTGGGTATTTCGTTACGCAAAACGGATCAGCGGTGATTCATTGAAATGAAAAAATGGTTGTGTTATTATAACCACAAAGGTATTTTGGGTTGTAGCCCTGCTACGTCGGTGATGTCAAGTGTGGCTTTGACCCAACACCCTTGTCCCGGGAGTTGCTCTTCCTGAAAACTGTGGTTTTCAGGAGGGGACACCCACCTTTTTGAGGACGAGGATCAAAGTAACTGGCACACCACGGTGCGGGGCTAATTCGTGATACAGGAAACCCGGAGGAAGGAGCGTTTAGTTGTGGAAGAGAACAAAAATTTGGAAATGTTTCACGAGGATCTCGAGAACATACGGCCAATCAAGCCAGGAGAACTGATCAAGGGAGTGGTGATCAAAAAAGGAGAAGAGGGATACTTCGTCAATATCAATTACAAAGCCGAAGGAATTCTTCCTTTCCGAGAAGCCTCGATGAGCGGTGAGGGAGATATCGAGAATGAGGCAGCAGAAGGTGACGAAGTTTGGGTCACCGTGAATCGTTTCGATGATCAGGGGTATGTCTGGCTTTCTCGTGAAAAAGCCCGTTATCGGGGAGCATGGATTGATATCGAAGAGAGCATGAATAGCGGAAAGACCCTTTTGGCCAAGGTGATGAAAAAAGTCAAAGGGGGATTAACCGTGGAAGTGGGTGTGAACGCTTTTCTTCCGGCCTCCTGTGTGGATGTGGTCCCGCAAAATTTAGATGAATACATTGGAAAAACCCTTCCGGTGAGAGTCATCGAAGCAGATCGAAAGACCAGGAATGTGGTGGTTTCTCATAAGGTGATCGCGGAAGAAGAATTGAAGACTAAAAGGCAAAAAACCATCTCCTTGCTCGAAATCGGTCAGATCCGAAAGGGAGTTGTCAAAAATATAACCAGTTTCGGTGCTTTTATTGATCTGGGTGGGATCGATGGATTACTCCACATTTCCGAAGTGTCCTGGGGACGGATCGGAAATGTGGAGGATATACTGAATAAAGGAGACCAGATCGATGTTCGGGTCATTGGATGGGACCCGGAAAAAGAAGAGATTTCCCTGAGTGTCAAACGTCTGAATTCCGATCCCTGGGAAAATGTCCAGGAACGAATCAAGGTTGGCGATACAGTCAAAGGGAAGGTCATTTCCATCAAGGATTTTGGTGTTTTCGCCGAGGTGGAAGAAGGAGTGGAAGGGCTCGTCCACATCTCTGACATCTCCTGGGGATACGTCAAACATCCCCAGGAAGTGGTGAAGGCCGGAGATATCGTCGAAGCCCGGGTTTTAGATATCGACAAAGGGAAAAAACGCTTATCCTTAGGTTTGAAACAGATTCATCCCGATCCCTGGGAAAGTGTGGATGAGAAATACCCCCTGGATACGGTAGTCCGGGTTCGAGTGGCTCGCATCAATCCGAAGGGTGCCATGGTGGAAGTAGAAGACGGGATAGAAGGTCGGGTGCCGATCGAAGAGCTGTCCTGGAAAAGGGTCAGCAAAGTGAGTGAAGTTCTTCGTCGGAACCAACTCATCGATGCCAAAGTCATCGGGGTAGACCGGGATAATCGTCAGCTCACCCTCAGCATCAGACAGATGAAGTCAAATCCCTGGGAAAAGGCCAAAGAGGAATGGAAAGTGGGAGACATCGTTGCAGGGACCATTCAGAGACTCATGAACTTTGGTGCCTTCGTGGAAATTCTTTCCGATGTGGAAGCGCTCCTGCCTCTCTCGGAGCTGGATTGGGAGGCAGTCAAGCACCCCGGACAGGTCCTTAAAAAGGGCCAGGCCGTCCAGGTGAAAATCATTGAATTCCAGCCCGAAGAGCAACGGATTGTGGTCAGTCGTAAGGCGGTTCTCCCCGATCCCTGGTTTGAAGTGAAGAGCAAGTATCCGGTAGGAAGTATCTATGAGGGGAAAGTCGTTCGGGTGGTCGATTTTGGTGTCTTTGTTGAAATGGAAAAAGGTTGGGATGGTTTGGTTCACATCTCCGAGATTTCCGATAAACGGATTACCTCTCCTTCCGAGGTTCTCAAGGAAGGCCAACCAGTGATGGTCAAGATCATCAAGCTGGATGATCAGGAGCGAAAGATTGGATTGAGTATCAAGCAGGCCCAGAAGGAAGAAGAGGAAAAATTCAAAAAAGGGCAAAACGTGCAAAATGGACGATTGACCATGGGTGATGTCTTTGGTGATGCCTTGAACGCCTTGCTCGACA
>JAPLGF010000118.1 GCA_026390275.1 Candidatus Atribacteria bacterium | reverse complement strand
GTGGGGGTGATCAGTAGAGATATGGGAATGGACATCCAATATGGGAATCTCCTTTATTTTTTCCAGGATGGCGGCATATTGGCTGCTCATTTTACTTTCTCCTTATCCTCTGTCCAGCTTTCTATTTCATGTCGAACCTTCTCCACAATTTGCTTCACTGCATGATTTAAAAGCTCTTCCCCTCTTTGGGGATTGGCCATAAGCCGCGGATCGTCCTGTACCTCGAAATCAGCATTGGGTCGTCCCAAAAAGGCATCGCTGTCTACAACGGCCCAATATCGATATTTCAATGGTTTTTCCTTTACTGGAAGACGGGAAAGATTGACGGCCTCGGGATGAATGGCCATTACCTTCGAGGTTTCCGCTGCCGAAGCATGACCATAATCAATCACTCCATTTTCATCGGGCATGGCTACAAATGCGGTGAGAACGGTTACTTTCCGTTCATTACTGAACTCTTTGGCCAACCGTTCGAGGGTCTGAATTTGATTGGTAGCTCCATGGCCATTTACCATCACAATCAAGCGATACCCCTGCACGACCAGTTTCTCTAAATAGATCCGAACTCCCAGTGCAAAAATTTCCTCAGGAAGATAAAAACTTTTCATGCTGTTCCAACTTTTTTTAGCATCAATAATTTCCTGTGGTTGCATGAGCTCAAACTGCACCTTTTTCATTCTATCCTCTCCCTTATCGAGCACGAAATAAAAAATAATTCAAGCCGTTATCTCCTGGCACGGTATCGTAACATATTCATCCAGACTGCGCCCAGAATGACGAGTCCACGTATCACCATCTGCACATACGGTGATACATCGAGGAGAGTCATTCCCTTCATGAGGAACCACCTCTTCTCACCTGGCAAGCTCAATCAGGTAATCGACGATCATCTGGAAAGTTCTTTCACCATGCACTTGACTTGCCTGACGTGCTTCCCGGGTAAACCAGGGAATGTTTCCCTCCAAAAAAGCCAGGTTGACAGTTTCCGGTACCGCTGCCATCATCAAAGAGGTTTCCAGCTTTCCTGCATGGTCATATCCCATCTTCTCCTGGATTTCCGAGCTCATGAGAGGAACGACTTGAATCCAGCGGAAGGGGTTGTCTGGGGTCGTCAAATGAGCATAGTAGCTGGCCATTTTTTCCGAGCCCCACCATCCCCGCCCCCGTTCTTTTTCTAATAATTCAAAGATGAGTGAAACTCCTGCTTTTTTAAAAGCCAACGCTTCCGGCATCAACTGCCCCATCTCAAATTGATGATGGATCACAACAATGATATTTCGAAAACCGGTGTCTAATAAACCACGCATCACATCGGATACGTGTTTTCCAAACCGGTCATCATCGACCTGGATGGTTCCCTTCTCCGGACCAGCCACGGCGAAACTAGCAGGTCCGTACCAGATAGGAGGAGCAATGACACAATTGATTCTCTTTTCCACTTCATCGAGCGCCTTGATGACGGCAAAAGTATCGACCCCCAAAGGGAGATGTTCACCATGATATTCTATGGTTCCCGAAGGAAGAAAAAGAGGCCATTTCTCCTCGAGCGCCTGTCGGAGATGAGAAGGAAGCATGTTCTGCAGTTTCATATGATAACACTCCTTAAGAAAATAATTTCGAAACTAAACGAATAGATTCCAGATCAGTATCGGGTGGCATCTGATCCGCTGAACCGGCAATGAACCGAGGGCTCATCTCCCACTGTTCTCGAATTCGGTACACCTGGGCTCTCAACTCGTCATGGGTAAAATAAGACGTGAACATCACTGCCGGCAGCCCACCCCACAGGATGAGTGACTCATTTTGGGCTTCCTGTCGAAGATCTTCGACGGCCACATCTCCCACCGGTCGCGTGGTTAATGCCTCGGCAGCATCCGCTCCAGTCGCTGCCACCTGATGGAGAATCCCCCGAATCGTCCCGTCAAGGTGAACGGCCGCTTTTTTTCCGTGCCGATGGAGCTCCTGGAAGCGACGGGTGTAGTACTCGGCAGCATAGGTAGGAAAGAAAGAAGAATAATTCGCTGCGGTGAGATTGTCGCAAAAATGAAAGATCTCAGCCGGAGATCGAACAACCAATTCGAATGCCTGGTCGTTGACCCGGTCAATACAGTCGATGGTTTTCCGAACTTCCGTCGGATCATCCATCGCCGCGAAGGTGAACCCCACCACCCCCATCCAGTCCACCACCAGTGCCGAGAGAGGACTTCGGGGAAGGGGAGCAATGGGAACCCCCGCCTCACCCCAAAGCGCAGAAAGATGGAGAAACCCACGGTTACTCTCTTGAAAAACGCAGTGTTCATAGAGATTCCGTAGAGCGGACAAATCGTTAATACTCTTTACCGGATATTCCGTGAAAGCCTGGCAAAAGGATTGAGGAAGATATTCTTTTTTTTGAACGAGGGTTTGATCACCGATGTAATAGCAGGTTTCCCGTTTGTTTCCGTCTCTTTTATTGATGATCTCGATTCCTTCAAAATTGACCTCGAACACACCATTGTATGGTTTCCCGGGGGCACCGATTTGATGAACGGATATTCCCGCTGATTCCTGATCATCAATGGCATAAATGTAATAGGGCATCACTCCCAGATCCAGATGAAGCTGTAAAAAACCCCTGGTTCCTTCATATCTTTCCGGAAGTGTTCCCTTTATCATCTGACTGTCTCGCCAGTAGGTGAGATCCGCTACCCAGAGAAGGCGATCGGACGGTTCCCCTCGAAACAAACCCACAAAATTCTCTTTATTTGATCGCCCCATAGGAGAGCCCCCTCACTAAATGCTTCTGGATCAAAAAGGTAAAGATGATGATGGGGATGGAGGCAATAACGGCCACTGCTGCCATGGGACCCCAGAGGATATCCCGGTCGGTGACGTAGAAGGCAGCTGCCACCGGTAGTGTTTTGACATGCCGTCCGGAAAGGATGAGGGCAAAAAGAAATTCATTCCAGGAGGTAATGAGACAGAATACGGTGGTAGCCAGCATCCCTGGGACTACCACCGGAAGGAGGATACGGAAAAATGCCCCAAAGACTGAGCATCCATCCAGCATGGCCGCTTCATCAATCTCGACTGGTACTTCCCGGAAAAAACCACTCATCAACCAGACCGCAAAAGGAAGGTTAAACAGAATGTGCATGATAATGATGGAAGCATAGGTATCGATGAGATGAATCCTTTGCATCAGGATATAGATGGGGAGAATGATGGCAATGGGGGGGAGCATGCGGGTTGATAAAATCCAAAAGGGGAGAAATTTCCCCCCCACCCGGTAACGAACCAGGCTATAAGCGGCCATGGTCCCTAAGAAAATGGCGAAGACAGTGGATACGGTGGCAATGATGATGGAATCTTTGAAATAACGATAAAAACCATCTTCCACAAAGACTTTGTGGTAATTTTCCAGCGTGGGAGGGAAAATCACCTTTGGCGGGAGGGAGGAAATATCAAACCTTCCCTTGAGGGAGGTCAGGACAGTCCAGATAATGGGAAAAAGGACCAGGATAACCACAATGAGCACCACAATATCGATCCAGATCTCCCGGGTTTTCCGTTTCGATCGTTTCATGCTTTCCCCTCCAGTTTCACGAACTGTTGACTGGCAAAGGTAATAATGACAAGAATGATATAGGAGAGCGTTGCGGCATAGCCCATATTAAAGTAATTAAAACCCACTTTATAGGTGTAGATACTGAGCGTTTCCGTGGCATTAGCCGGACCACCTTTGGTAAGCACATAGATGGTATCGAAAATACGGAAGGAATCCATGAACCGGATGAGAAGGGCAACTAAAAGAAAGGGGATGGTCAGGGGAAGGGTGATATATCGGAAGGTTTGAAAACCACTGGCACCGTCTACTTGAGCAGCTTCGAAGACATCGGGAGGAAGACTGGCAATTCCGGAGAAAAGGAGAAGAAAAACGAAAGGAGTCCATTGCCAGATATCCACCAAGATGACAGCGGGAAGTGCCGGGGCGGGTTCCCCCAGCCAGATCAGTCCTTCAATTCTCAAAAAATGAAGCAAGTAATTGATAATGCCGTATTCCGGATTGTACATATACTTCCACATCAGTGACAACACCACCGGGGTGATCATCATCGGGATGAGGAGGATGGAACGGCAGATTTGTTGGAAACGGGTATTTCGACTGATGGAAAGGGCCAGGACCATTCCGAGAATCATTTCCACCATCACCACCCACACCGTGAAAAGAACGGTAGTCCGGAGTGAATACCAGAAACGGCTATCTTGAAAGAGAGCAATAAAATTCCCGATTCCAACGAACATGGGTGGTTGAGCGTTCGTCAGGCTCCAATCATGCAGGGTCATATAAAGCGAATAGACTAACGGGTAGACACTCACTATTAATATAAAAAATACTGATGGGAAAACCATTCCTTGCGGTGTTCCAAAACGCCTGTGCCGGGAAAATGCCATATTCCCTCCCCAAGGGTCACCAGAAGGAAGAAACTGGTGACCCTTGATCTCCCTGTTTCTTCTATTACCTATTCCTTATAGTACCCGGCTTTTTTCATGATCTCTTCCACCTGTTGGGCGGCTTCATCAAGGGCTTCCTTGGCTGTCTTTTCACCGGCAATGACTTTAGAACAAGCAATACCGATGAGATCATCCACCTGGGCGTATTCTGGAATTTGAGGAGTAGTTTTTGTTTCGGCGGCCAAAGCTTTTTCAATACTCTCATAGAACGGGAATTGTTTCAGGATCTCCGGATCTTTAAAGGTGGATAAACGGCAGGCGATGGTACCCATCTGGGCAGCTTCTTTATCATTCTTCTTGTTGCAGAGCCATTTGACCAGCTTATACGCTTCTTCCTGATTCTTGCTGGCACTGGAAATCGCCCAGAACCAGTAAATGTCCAGCGTAGTATGCGATATTTTCAGATCGGAAACCGGGAAAACAGTGTAGCCGTTCTTACCAATGATCTTCGAACGGTCTTCCATTTCTGACCAGGCAGCAATATGGCTCCAGTGCCACATTAGAGCCACCCGACTATCGAGATAAATGGGACCATTTTCCGTTTCATCATACGTAGTCGATGCCTTTGGGGTAACTCCCCATTTATTTCGCAGGTCGACATAGAACTGCAAACCATCAATCCCCGCCTGGGAGTTAAAAATGGGATGCCACTTCTCATCGAAGATGTTTCCGCCATAGGACCAGAGCATGAGAAAGAAATCGTAGGCTAACTGTTGACCACCTTGCTTGGCGGCAGTGACTGTCCCATTCAGATTCATGTCGGGACGATTAAAAAACTTGGCCATATCCAGGAACTGCGACCAGGTTGCAGGGGGCACTAATTCATACCCATATTGTTTCTTGAAAGCTTCTTTTTCTTTGGAATCATCGAAAAGATCCTTACGGTAATAGAGCATGATCGGCCCATCGTGGGTGGGAAGTCCATAAAGTTTCCCGTCTTTCGATTGCAGTTTTAAGAGTGCCGGTGGGAAGGCATTGGGCCATTCCTCCGGGGGATCTTTTTTGATGAAATCATCGATTGGGGCAATGTACTTTCCCCGGACCAGCTCCGTAAACCAGTCAGTCAATGGAGCGACAAAATCGTACGAACCACCCTGGCTGGCAAAATCAAGAATCATCTTCTCATGGAGCTGAGCAAAGGGGACCTCTTCGATTTCCACTTTCACTCCAGTGAGTTTCTCATACTCCGCCACTTGTTTCTGTAAGGACGGGGTACGAGCCCATCCCTGGAAAACAATGGTTCGGAGTACTGGTTTCTCCTGAGCCATAACCATCGAAGACACAGCGAGAAAAACGCAGAGAGCGACTGCCAAAAGATACCATTTCGTGTGAATAGTATTCATATCAAAACCCCCTCCCTATCATGAGTAAACTTTGAACCTCATTACTATCGTATGTTCAACCTGAAACAGCCACATCCTAAGGTGATCTTCACATCAATCTTTATACCCGGTACTTATGGTTGAACCCCTCACCTCCCTTGGTCGGCACTCCCGGCAGAGGATTTTCCTCCCCTCCACCAGGAATGCATATTTACAATTCGATAATTTCACTCCGGGCACTGGAAAACACTTCGCACCCATCTTTGGTCACCCGGAAACCGTCTTCCCAGCGGAAACCGTATTCCGGGGTGGTGAAGAAGGTGTCGGCCATAAAAGTCATATTTTCTTTCAACTGATAATTCGATGTTTTCTCCATCCAGGGTTTTTCCACTTCGATGATCCCGGCTCCATGGCAGGGTCCATATAAAAAGTACTGAGCGTAGCCATTCTTTTCATAATAGTCGTAAAACTGAATGGCAACATCCCGGGCAACAACTCCTTCTCTGACCCATTCGTAGGTCATGAGGTGTGCATCCAAGCCGAACTGGACTCTCTTCTTCATCTCCGCGGGCATTTTTCCAAAGACCACCGGACGACCGACGGAGGAAGCGTATCCCCCAAAGCGGGCCCCAATGCAGAGCTGAATGACCTGCTCTTTCTCTAATGGTTGATAGGTCGCCCGGGCAATAGCATTTTGGGTCTGCTTTCCACCAAAAATGTAGTTCGGGAACGCTTCACACTCGGCTCCATGCTCGTACATGGCGTGGTAGAGAATGCCCATTGCCTCTTTCTCCGTCATCCCCGGCTTCATGTCCTTGATCAGATCTTCCATGGCAAGTTCGCTGATCCGGTGGGCTTCCTTCATCATGGCAATCTCATCTTCCGATTTTACCGCCCGCATATCTGAAATAATCCATTCGGCCCGAATTATCTCTCCTTTGGTCCCCAACGCTTCCTTCACTCCATCATACACTGGCATGGGGAGAATAGTATAATCTCCGAGAGCCAAACGATGGATTCCTTTCCCTCCCGATATTTCATCAAAGACATCTTTAAAAGTTGTTACTTTGATATCCGGATAATCCGGCTCCGCCGACTCTCGATAAGCCAGCATTTTTCTAATCTTTTTTATTTTACTCCGTTGCACCGCAAATGGCTCGGCTTCCGGTCCAATTAAAAGAATCGGTTCTCCCTCTTTCGGAACGATCACTCCCGCTGATTCAAAGATGGGCCAGTGATCACTTAGATACCGAACACTGGCCTGATCTGACTCATGGGAATGAACGAGATAGGCGTCAAAGTCCTTTTCCACCAGTTTTTCCTGGATGCGGCGAATTCGATTTTGGAATTCACTTGCGGGTAATTCCTTCATCATGTTCAATTCCTCCCTCTTCAATTTTGATGTTTATCACCAATTCCTCGCTCTTTGAGGAGATGAATCACCCGGAAAATATTTTCAATTTCCTTTTCCTGGAGAACGGAGGTCAACTCATCGAAAATAATCACCAGGGCATGGCATTCTCCGGGAAAAAGAGCAAAATGAACCCGATCCAAGGCTTTCCACCCCGGGGAAAGATATGGAACATTCCTGCACTTCTAAAACCGCTGTCTGATCCATTTTTCACCTTTCATGATTTGTCAATCTGTTCAGGGACAACCACAGGATTCCCGGATATTTAACCTGACTGGAACGAAATAGTCCTGGGATGCGGTATGCTGATCCCCTTTCTCAATTTTCTGGAGAAGGACCCGGGCGGCAATGATGGCAATTTTACTCTCCAAGCTCCCGATGGTAGTGAGAGGTGGTTCGGTAA